>JAJYCP010000011.1 GCA_021778295.1 bacterium | reverse complement strand
CGGCATCCCGCACTTGCTCACGCCCGTCATCACCGACTCAAAGAAAACCATCCTTTCCCTCAAGTGGGCGGCAAAGGAAATGGAACGTCGCTACAATATTCTCGAGGCGGAACAAGTGCGCGATATCGATTCGTATCACGCGACGGTGTATGAGCCCGCGAAAAAGAAGCACGCGGCGGACATGCCCGAAGCGCTTCCCTACATCGTCATCGTCATCGACGAACTCGCGGACATCATGCACAGCTACCCGCGCGAGCTCGAGGCCTCCATCGTGCGCCTTGCGCAGATGAGCCGCGCAGTCGGCATCCACCTCATATTGTCGACCCAGCGCCCTTCGGTGAATGTCATCACCGGCCTTATCAAAGCGAACGTCCCGACACGGCTCGCGCTCCAGGTCGCGTCGCAAATAGATTCGCGCACCATCATCGACGGATCAGGTGCGGAAACGCTGCTTGGCGCGGGCGACATGCTCTATCTTTCGAGCGATATGCAGAAACCCGTACGCATCCAAACGGCTTTCATCTCCGAGAGCGAGGTGAAGAAAGTCGTCAGTTACATCAAGAGCCACAATGCGGGCGACTTATCGAGCATCGACTTCGGGGGCGCAAACGGCGCGAGTTCGGAACCGAACGATGTCATCGGACTGGTGAATGGCGACTTCGACGACGATGATATTGATGATGAATTGTATGCGAACGCAAAAACGACGGTTGAGGAGGCCGGACGCGCTTCCACGTCCTACCTGCAGCGCAAATTGAAAATCGGTTACTCGCGGGCGGCGCGGCTTATGGATGTGCTTGAGGCGCGGGGAGTCATCGGCTCTGCCGATGGATCGAAGCCGAGGGAAGTGCTCACGCGCAGCGCGACGGGCGGCATAGAACCGATGCCCGAGAGCGAAGACGAAGACGCTTTTTAACAGAAAAGGATGACCCGGTATCTTCTCCTCGCCGTTTTTATCATCCTATTGGGCTACGGCTTCATGGAAGCGTTGCCGCTTATGGAAGGCCCTATGCTTTTCATCAGCGCGCCGGCAAACGACGCTTCTTTTAAAGACGGCATCGTGACCATCTCCGGGACAGCGGTGCGCGCCGCGGTGCTCACGCTTGATGGTGCGCCGTTGCCGCATGACCAGAATGGCAGCTTTTCGTCAACACGTGTCTTCCCGCGCGGAGGGTCTATACTTACCTTTGTAGCCACCGATCGCTTCGGAAGGACGGTTACCAAAACACGCACTATTTTTGTGCCCTATTAATCATCCTTCATCCATGGCTTTAAAAAAACCAGCGAAAGAGAAAGTGCTCAAGACGGTCGCTACGACGAGCGCCGACAAAAGCGAGAAACAGAAGTCAATCGAGCAGGCGCTCAAAGAAATTCGCACGAAATTCGGCGATGAGGCGATCAGCGTCTTCGGCGCGGGCGCTCCCCAGAAAATACCCGTGATAGCAACGGGTTCCATCGGGCTTGATGCGGCGCTTGGCGTGGGCGGCGTTCCGCGCGGGCGCATCATCGAAGTATTCGGACCGGAATCAAGCGGCAAGACGACGCTCGCGCTCCATACCATCGCCGAGGCGCAAAAAGCGGGCGGCATTGCGGCGTTCGTCGATGCCGAGCATGCGCTCGATCCTGAATACGCGCGGCGTATCGGCGTGAAGCTCCCCGAATTGCTCATCTCGCAGCCGGACACGGGCGAACAGGCGCTCGACATCGTTGAGTCTTTGGTGCGCAGCGGAAATGTCGACGTCATCGTTATCGATTCCGTTGCCGCGCTTACGCCAAAGGATGAGATCGAGGGTGAGATGGGTCAGCAGCACATGGGCAAACAGGCGCGGCTTATGAGCCAGGCCTTGCGCAAGCTCACCGCCATTACTGCGCGAAGCAAGACTATCGTCATCTTTATCAATCAGATCCGTATGCAAATCGGCGTCATGTTCGGCAATCCGGAGACGACGCCGGGCGGCAAGGCGCTCAAGTTTTACACCTCGGTACGCCTCGACATCCGCCGCATCGCGTCGATAAAGAAAGGCGAGGAAGTGGTGGGCGGGCGCGTACGCGTGAAGGTGGTGAAAAACAAAGTCGCGGCGCCTTTCAAGACGACCGAGTTTGATCTCCTCTACAACGAAGGCATCAGCAAAGAAGGCGAGCTCATCGCGCTCGGCGAGAAGTACGACCTGGTGCAGAAATCGGGCGCAAGTTACAAGTTTGGCGATACTGCGCTTGGACGCGGCTATGACGCTTCGCGCACCTTCCTCCACGAGAACAAATCCGTCGCGAACGACCTTCTGAAGAAAATAAAAGAAAAACTCGCGCAGGGCTAGAGCATGTCCAAAAACCCCTCATACTGCGTTGCCCTTCTCTCGAAAACACTCACCGTACCTCAAAGTACGTCTCGTGTTTCCTCGCTCGTGCGCCTTGTCTGAGGGATTTTTGACCACACTCGGTAGTGGAGGTCTGGGGTTTTCAGACAGGCTCTAGTTGTGCTTTAGCGTAGTGAGGGCAACGGAAAGTCCCCGTGCGGTTTCGCGCGCCAGGTAGATGAGCGAGGCGAGCGTGAGTAGCGTGAGCGCTTGCACGATGAGGCGCGTATGATCAAAAGCCGCGAGATAGAACTGCGGGAGCATGTCTACGTTATGCGGCGCGTTCTCTAGGACGCGCGCGACCCATACTTCCCTGCCGATGCCCCAGAGCGCACCCGTGAACACAAGTGCCGCGAGCGCGCCGCTTGAGACGATCGGACGCAACGCGCGGATACGGCGCACGCGGCGCATCACGACGCGTTCGATGGGTGATTGGTCATTCATACTGTTGTTCGTCATAGGCTTGTTTGAAGAGTTTTTTTGCGCGGTGGATACGGGTTTTTACGGCAGGAATCGAGAGATTTTCTTTTGCCGCGATCTCCTCCTGACTCTTGCCTTCGATAAATTGTAACCGCAAAATCTTCGCTGCGGTTTCAGGCAGTTTTGCAAGCGCAGCGAGCACCTCATTTCTGATGGAGAGATCCTCTATGAATTCCGCGCGAGCATCCGGCAAAGACTCATAGTGTTCGGGGAGTAATTCTGTGCGCTTCCCCCATTCGAGACTCTTTGCTTTGTATTTCGTATAGGCGACGCGGTTGAGTATCGTATACGCCCACGATGCGAAGCTTGCGCCTTCCTGCGAATGGTACCTATCCGCATAGAGATACATCTTCGTGAAGGCGTCCTGTACCGCTTCTTCCGCATCTTCCGGACTTTTCAGTATCGTTCGGGCACGGCGCAGGAGTGCGGTCTCGTAGCGGCGGACGAGAACGGCAAAAAGCTCAGGTTCCCTCCCCGAACGCGCAAGCGCTTCGGCGTCAGAGAGGGTCTCTGCTCCCGTGGTTGAAAAACTCATAATGCCCTGTATCATACGCTCAGTCCGCTTGAAGCGGTACTTTTATTTACAACCGCCCGTATTACACATTAGTTTCAAAACCATGGCCGTATTGTCGTATAACGAAATCCTTCCGAAGACCATTATCACGTATAATGGCGAACCGTACGAGGTGCTTTCCTCGCACATCTTTCGCATGCAAATGCGCAAACCGGTGAACCAGACGAAACTGCGCCATCTCTTTTCCGGCAAAGTAACCGAGATTTCTTTCCATCAGAATGAAACCGTGACCGAAGCGGAAGTCGACAGGATACAGGCGCGCTATCTCTACAGCAACCGCGGCGAGAGCTGGTTTGCGGAGGAAGGTAATCCGAAAAACCGCTTTTCTTTTCCTGAGGAATCCGTGCATGATCAGGTGCAGTGGCTCGCCCCTAACACGCTTGTGGAAGTGCTGACGCATGAGGAAAAACCGATGACCATCAAGATACCCGTGAAAGTTGAACTAGCAGTAAAGGATGCGCCGCTCGCGGTAAAGGGAAATACGGTTTCGGGAGGTTCGAAGATCGCCGTACTCACGACCGGCGCAAAAGTAAATGTCCCGCTCTTTATCAATACGGGCGACATCATCCGCATCAATACCGATTCGGGAGAATACACCGAACGAGTCGAGAAGGCGTAGATAACAGCTGTGCAGAAAAAAACCGCTTGGAGCGGTTTTTTTCTGCACAGCTGTTACGCTTTACGCAGCGACGTACGGCATGAGCGCCATGAAGCGGGCTCGCTTTATTGCCTGGGCGATATCGCGCTGCTTATTGGAAGGAATACCGGTGCGCTTCTTTGAAAGCATTTTTGCATGCGGATTGGTAAATTGCTTCAAATACGCGACATCTTTATAGTCGATGAATTTTTTTATCTCGATCTCTTCGCGCTGTGCTTGGTACGCCATGGTGCAATGATTAAAAAGGAATATCTTCCGGATTTATCTCCTCGTCCGGGTACTGTATCTCCTCCGAATCCTTCGGAGAGGACTGCTCGGCCTGAGTGCCGGCAGGCGCACCGGACGCGCCGCCCCTGCCGCCATCGCCGAATTGGAAATTCTCCACGACAATCTCGGTACGGTATTTCTTTTGACCCTCGCTGTCCCAGGAGCGTGTCTGGATGCGTCCCTCGACGTAGAGGGGGCGGCCTTTTTTCATGTACTGCGCAATGATCTCCGCCGGACGCCCGAACGCGACGATGTTGTGGAATTCAGTCGCCTCCTGTTTCTGGCCGTTCTTGTCCTTGTAGGTACGGTTCGTCGCGAGGCCGAAAGAAGCGAGCTGTTGTCCCGAAGGCAACGCTTTTAATTCCGGGTCGCGGGTGAGGTTTCCGTAAAGAAATGCTTTGTTGAGGTACATGGTTGTATTATACCGCGACGCTCTCAAGTGCCGCGTCAAGTTCGGCATCGGCCGCTCCTTCCGTGTCGGAGGCGTGTTCCGGCGTCTTCTGCGCGAGTTCGTGCATCTCGACGGAATGCCGTGCGGCATCTTTTGTCGTAAGCACGTCGATAAAACGAATGATGCGCTTATCGCTTTTTACGGCGGCGAGCACCTCCGTGTGTGCGGCTGCGGACGCTTCATACACGATCCATGAGAAGTATGCGGAGTCGAAATCGCGGCGGCCTGCGGTCTCCTGGCGCGAAATGGTGTACGCAAGCTGCAGCATATGCGGTTCACCCTCCGCAACGAGAGCGCTCTTTCCTGCGACGAGTTCGCGTATCGCCTGATACGCTTTTTTCACCTCCTCGGAAGGAAGTTCTGGGTCAAGATGGAAGCCGAGCTCGTATACGCGCGGCTCCGAACCCGCATCTTCGAGTTCATCTGCGAGCACATCTTCATCCTGGTTCTTCGCCATAATCCCCGCATCCTAGCACGAGATTTTGACGCTCGCAAGTAGAAATCATTTCAAAATCTCGTCTCCCCCGCGAGGGGTATGCGGCAGAAAGAGGCTTACGGAGCGCGGCGGCGCGAGTACGAGCCGCTTTTTCAGCAGAAAAAGACGGCGTACTCCTTTCTGTCGCATACCCCTCGCGGGGGTTGAGGGGTTCTAGCAAATTCTGCCGCACACCTCTCGCGGTGGTTTGAGATGGTTTCTACGCCGCCTGTATACCGGACATGCTGAACATGTTAAGTGTGTTGGCGAGAAGCGCGCCGCGGATAATTTCGGGATCTTCGCCTCGGATTTCAGCGATTTTCAAAACGACATCGATGATTGCGAGCGGGTCGTTACGCTCACCGCGGCGCGCGTGCGGCGCGACATACGGCGCATCGGTTTCCGCAAGAATGCTCGTACCCGGCGCGGCGGAAATGACCGCGTCATAGTCGCGCGCGAACGTGATGACTGCGGTAAAAGAGACGGTGCAACCGAGCGCGACGAGCTGTCGCATCTCTTCTTCGCCGCCGACAAAAAAGTGAATGTCGCCGGAAAGCTTCGGGTGCGTAACCTTCGCTTTTTGCAATAGTGCAATGAGGTCGCGATACGCGTCGTGCGTGCCTTTGCTCGGGCGCGCGTGAATGATGAGCGGTTTCCCGAGCGCAGTGGCAAGCTCGACATGCTTTTGTAGCACTTCCATTTGGGCGCGTTTCACTTCATCGTTCACCTCTGCCGGTCTGAAAAAGTCGAGACCGCATTCTCCCAGCGCGACAACCTTCGGATGCGCCGCGAGCGTGCGCAGCATCTTCTCATCAAAGGGTTCCTTCCCCACCTGATTGGGATGGAGACCGACGGCGGCATAGAGGTGCTCGTGCGCTTCGGCAAGCGCGACCGCAGCTCGCGAGCTTTCAAGGTCGCAACCGACGACGACTGCCGCGATTTTTTGCGTGCGCATCTTTTCGATGACAGCCGCGCGATCGTGCGCATACTGCTCGAATTGCAGGTGGCAATGCGCGTCGACGTACCGGGCGTTCATAGGCGCGGGAAAAGATTGTCGGGTTTTCGATTCTCATGTACGGCGGCGGTGATAGCGGCGGCGGTGTGCGGGAGCGCACCGACGAGATGCGCAGCGATGCTTGCGAGCTGCCGCACCAGATGCTCGATATCGCGCCGTGCCGTCTCCGCGAGCGCGGCATCGTCGCTTTTTATGTTTAAATACGGCGCGCGTTCGGTCATGAATGCATCCGCCGCCGCTACTTTTTTAAAAATGTAATCCATCGCTTCGTTGAAGCGGAATGTCTCGACTTTCTCAAAAAACTCATCGGAGATTTTCTCATCTTCATCCGAAAGCTGCACGGGGCGCAACAGGTGCACTTGCGCAAGCTTCATCACGCGCGCGACGAGATTGCCGAGACCGTTAGTCAGGTGCGCCGTGTAGTGCTCCTGTATCGCGTCCTGCGTAAGGTCCGAATCCTCAAACGGGCTGGTATGCCGCAGGAGGATATAGCGTACCGCTTCAACGCCATACCGCTCCGCAACGGCGAGCGGATCGATGACATTTCCGAGCGTTTTGCTCATTTTTTGGCCGCCGGACGTAATGAATCCGTGTATGAAGATCTGTCGGCTTAGCGGAAGCCCCGCCGAAAGGAGCATTGCCTGCCACATGGCGGTCTGCTGGCGCAGATTATCCTTTCCTGCAAACTGGATTGCCGGCCACCATTTCAAAAACCGTCCTTCCTCAGCGGGCCAACCGATGACCGATATGTAGTTCACAAGCGCGTCGAACCATACGTACATAACATGCTCTGCGTCGCCCGGCACCGGTACGCCCCACGACATTTTTTCTCGCGGCCGAGAAATGCTGAAATCTTTGAAACCGGATTGTGCGAACGCCACGATTTCGCGCCGGCGGCTCTCCGGAACGATGAAATCGGGCTGCGCGGCGTAGTGCGCAAGAAGCGCATCGCGATACTTTGAAAATCTGAAGTAGTAATTTTCCTCTTTACGGATTTCAATTTCGAGCGTCGCGTGGAGCGGACAGCGCCCCTGCACAAGCTCCGAGTCGGTCTTTTCAAGCTCGCAGCCGATGCAGTATTTCACTTCGTATTCGGCCTTGTAGATATCGCCGGCGGCGGCGCACCGTTTCCAGAATTCTTGTGCGGCGCGCATGTGCGCCGGGTCCGTGGTACGGATGAACGAATCGTACGAGATGACGAATTGGTCGGCAAAGGATTTGAAGCGGAGGGCATAGTCGTTGACGTATGCTTGCGGCTCCCTTCCCTCCTCGTCCGCTTTTTTGGCTATTTTAGCGCCGTGCTCATCGGTGCCGATATTGAAAAATACTTCCTCGCCCTTTGCGCGCAGCGTTCGCACGAAGAAATCCGCCTCGACGAATTCGAGCGCGTGCCCCAGATGCGGACGCGCGTTCACATATGGCAGCGTGGTGGTGATGTAACGCGCACTCATGCGGGATTCAGCTGCCCGAACGGGCGAGCCGGCGCTTGCGTTTATCGAAATCCGAGAGGAGCTCGAGGAGAACCGCCGCTACCGGCACCGAGAGCACGACGCCGATAAAACCGACCAGGGTGTAGCCAGCGATAAGCGCAACGATGACAAGGAGCGGAGGGACGCCGACAATTTTCTTCACGATGAGCGGATAAATGAGATTTGATTCGAATTGGTTCACGACGATGTAGAGACCCGCGACGATGGCGCCGAGCGCCAGGCCGCCGTTCGAGTACGCGATGATGACCGCTACCGTTCCGGCGGTCAGCGAGCCGAAAATCGGGATAATCTCCGCAAATGCGGTAAAGACGGCCAGAAGAAGCGCGTAGGGGATGCCTATGATGAGAAGGCCGAGGTAGACCAGTATGCCGACGATAACCGAGAGCAGTATTTGTCCCTGCATCCAAAGTCCTATCTTTTTCTGGGATCGTTTCCAGAGATCGACGGCGTAGTTCTCATGCGCGGCTGGCATCACCAGACGAAGGAAATCGTCGACGCCCGTATCCTGCAGCGCAAAATAGAACGAGAGCACGATGACCATCATGACCGAGAACACGCCTCCGAAAAAGGTGAAGAAAAGCTGCAACACGCCGCCCGAGCTTGCGGTGAAAACGGATTGGATCGAGAGGAGCGTCTTCACGAACGACTGCGTGTCGGGTTGGGCGCCGCTCAACCCAGTCGTGTTGGCGATATTTGAAAATGAGGCGGGGAGGTTAAGCGTGTCGAGATAGCGCGGCGCGGCCGAGAGAAAGTTCGCGGTATCCGCGACAATCGGCGGGAAGAAGAGGTAGAAGATCAAGAACACTGAACCGAAAACGAGCACATACACCAAAAGCGCCGCTATGAAACGCGGAACACGCCGTCGGATAAAGAAAGCGACTGCCGGTTCGATGGCAGAGGCGATGACAATGGCGGTCAAAACAAGGAGTGTGAGGTCGCGCAAAAGCCAAAAGATGTATGCACCCGCGACAATAAATAATACGGTGATGACCGTGCCCGAAGTGATGGAAACCCGGATTTCCTTATCCATACGCGCATCCTAACACATATGCGGCTTGTGCTGGATTATTGAACTGCGGCTTGAATGCGTTCGGCAATCTCCGGAATCGTAAGACGTTCTTGGGAACCGGTGTCGCGGTATCGCAACGTAACGGTTTCCTTGAGTTCCGGCGTCTCGCCGAGGGTATCAAAATCAACGGTTACGCAAAACGGGGTCCCGATCTCATCCTGCCGGCGGTAGCGTTTCCCGATGTTGCCATTATCGTCCCATGCGATGGCCGGATGCACCTTCTGAAGCTCTTTTCGCACTTCGCGCGCTTTCTGTACGAGCTCCGGTTTGTTCTTCAGGAGCGGCGAGACCATCGCTTTTACCGGTGCGATCTTCGGAGCAAGAGCAAGGTAGGTGCGTACTTCCCCGCCAAGCTCGTCCTCGCGGTATGCCTCAAGAAGCACGAAAAGGACTGCGCGGTCGACACCGCCGGAACACTCGATATCCCACGGTATGAAACGCTCGCCCGTCGAATCATCGAAATAAGAAAGATCGTGTCCGGAGTATTCGCTGTGCCGCCGCAAATCCCAATCGCCCCGATGGTGTATCCCCCACGCCTCTTTCCATCCGAAGGGCGTTTCGTATTCGATATCCCATGCGTCCTTGGCATAATGCGCGCGTTCGTCAGGCGCGTGCGCGCGAAGACGCAGATGCGTCTTGTCGAAACCGAGGCTTTGGTACCAGGAAAAAGCGAAGTCCTTCCAGAAGGCGAACTGTCGCTTCCCTTCCTCTTCGTCAGGACGGATGTAGTACTGTAATTCCATCTGTTCGAATTCGCGTTGGCGGAAAATGAAATCGCGGGGAGTAATCTCATTCCGAAAGGCCTTCCCTATCTGGCCGATGCCGAAAGGGATCTTCGGATGCATCGAGTCGACCACATTCTTGAAATTCACGTGTACACCCTGGGTAATCTCGCCGCGCAAATACACTTTTGTAGCGCTTTTTTCCGATGCCCCGAGATGTGTCTCGACAAGGAGATTGAAAACAGATGGGCTCGACCATTCGATTTTCTCTTTGTGGCTGGCTTCGTGAGCTGCAATCGCTTCCGATTGGTCGGCGCGCACGCGTTCATGACACATTTTGCACTCGACAAGCGGATCGGTAAAAAGCTCCGTGTGGCCGGAAGCCTCCCATACGCGCTCAGGCATGAGTATCGCCGCGCTCATGCCATACACATCGTCGCGCTCTGCAATAAATTTGTTCCAGAAATGCTGTTTTATGTTATGCCGAAGCTCCACGCCAAGCGGGCCATAATCATAAATACCGGAGAGACCGCCGTAGATTTCTGAACCGGGAAAGATAAACCCGCGACGCTTGGCGAGAGAGACTATTTTTTCCATAAGATTCTGATCGGACATAGCGACACTATACATTAGCGATTACTACCAAGCGAGCCGAGTGACAAAGCACCACAAGAGTACTTCAGAAAACATAGTCGGAGGACGCTCCTTGTTTTCTTGGTCGCATATCTGCATGTATTTGTCCGAGGCAAGTGCAGGGAGGAAGCTCGGCTCTGCGAGCTTATTGTACATTCGCGTCCGTGCTCACATACCCGGGATCGCCCGTGGTCGCGGTCGTCGCAGGGCCTGCCGTGGCGGAAATCTGCACGCCCGCGAAACGGTCATAGCCGGAAAAAGACAGCCCTCCGGTAAGCGCCGGCGCGC
This sequence comes from bacterium, assembly GCA_021778295.1. GTDB lineage: Bacteria > Patescibacteriota > Minisyncoccia > Phycocordibacterales > Phycocordibacteraceae > C7867-001. The sequence goes on along the minus strand of JAJYCP010000011.1, from coordinate 3,948 downwards.
TACTCTTTTGCGAAGTCGATGGCGTAAGTGACACCTGGAAAGCACCTTGCGCGGAGGAATTTTGCGCCATATCGCCCAGGTTCCAGGTCACGGTGCGGGATCCGGGGTCATAGGAGAAAGATCCAGTGCCGGACGTCTTATCCGTATAGGAAACATAGCTCGGCAAGGTCGCGCTTGCGGAGCCGCCGGCTACCGCGCTTCCTTGATTTTGAGCAGTCCAGACAATGGTATACGTCGTCGCCTGATTTGCACGCGGCGGAATGGGACCGCTGTTCGTGAAAGGTCCCGAGACATGGAGCGCCGAATTTGAGAGCAGTACCGCAGTCGTTACTTTCACGCTTTCAGTGAGCGATGCGCTCACTTGTTCCGGAACGTTCGTCTGCCCTATACGCGTGCCTGATTCCGATATCGTAAAGAATATCGTCGGCGCGGGGATGCCTGCAGGCAACGTCGAGAAAGTGAACGCGCCGATACCGGAGGCACCCGGAGCGAGCGATGCGAGCGCCGGATCGGTGTCTTGGCTGAAGACAATGCTATGGGTAGCGGAATTGTAAAAACCGTTGGAGGTTTGAATGCTGCCGTAATCGACAGCGGAACCCGAGAGCGTGATGGTAATCGTTGCGTTTGTCACATTCGTCGCGAGCGTGTTGGCATAGGAAACAGTGACGCTTTGCATAGTCCCGGGATTTACGACCGCGCCGGGCGCCACGTTACCATTGAGCGCGATGGTCGTGTCGATGAACGGCGCCGCGATTGCAACGGTCGCATCTTGCGTCATGTATGTGACCGAGGGAGTTTGGTCGCTCGGAGTCTTCGCGGTACCGACGGAAAATTGAAAGACGCGCTGTTCCCCATCTTGTCCGGAAAGTACGCCGGAAATCGTTATCGTTTTACTTACACCAGGCAGAAGAGTACCGAGCAGGAAACTCGAGTTTGAGAACGGGAGGGATGAGGAAGCGACTGAAAAACCGAAAGGAAGCGCGCTCGAAAGGACAACGTTGTCGAGCGGGACGGTCGTATTTGAACGCACGGTAAGGGTAAGAGTGAGGGGCTTGCCGGAAACGGTTTCGGCGAGCGTGTCGACCGAGAGTGAGAGCGGCGTCGAAGAGACGGTGAGCGTATAGGAAGACTTTTTCACAAAGATGGCGTTCGAGCCGGCGATGCTGTAGGAAAAGGAAATCGGAAGCGAAAGCGTTTGCCCGGCCGCGCCGAACACGACGGCCTTTACCGAACGAGCGATTGTTGCGCCGCTCGCGAGCGTGCCGAGATTCTCGGTGTAGCGCGGATAGGGGGTCAACACATTAGTCGCGCTCCGCGAACCATCCGGAAAATCGATCTCGATGGTCGCGTTTTTAATCGGAACCGAATTTTTATTCTCAATGAGAAGCGAGAGCGGCACCGTATCGCCCGCGGCGATGGTCGTCGGACCCTGAATGCCGATACTGATTTTATCTATCGAAACCGAGTTGCCGCCGAAGTAAAAGAAATACCCCGCGATTGCGAGTGAGATGATGAAAAAGACGAATGCCGCCGCAAAGAATATGCCGGCAAAGCGCACATGCCGCTTCCCGCGCGAAATCGGAGTGTCCGGAAGCGAATCCTTCCATGCATGCGGGAGTTCCCTTTCCCCAGGCGCCGCGAGATGCGTATGCGGATCTTGCACCGCGGCGTTCGGTGCGTAGAGACGCGCGCGAGCGCGCTCGAGCGCACCCGTGTCATCTTGATCGTTGAAGGACGGCATAGGATACCAGTATACCTTGTGGAAGCGGTCTTCTGCAGGGTGGAAACGAATCAGAGGCCCGAGGCATCAATACCCCGATTGATGCGCGCCACGTACTCTGCGCGCTGCGCTTTGACCTCGGCAAGAAGCGCAGGCGTGAATACGGATGTTTCGCCCGGGATTCTTCCCGTATCGAGCCCGAGCGCTGCGAGTACGCGAAGCGCTGCGAGCACTTCGGCGGCATCGTGCGCATCTTCCGGGAGCGTGGCGAGCGCCTCGAAAAAACCCGTAACGATCGGAAAAAGCTCTGGTTCCTGCACCTCGCCGGCAACGAGTCGCAACAGGAGCCGCGAGAGACGCGCCGCTCTCGTACGCGGAGCACGGGAGTGCATCCGCACGAACCAATTCTCGAAAAGAATCGCCCCCGCGATGCGCCAGCCATCCTTGCCGCGCACGAGCATCAGCTCGCTTTCAACAAAAGTCGCGAGCGCAGCGGCAAGTTTTGCGCCCGGACGCCGCACGCCTTGTGCGTGCGCACGGATCAAACCAACGCTCGGGGTGAGGACTGTCACGAATGCATTTGCTTCGCCGGAGGCGGTGCGCGCCAGTACGATGCCGCGTGTCTCGTATTTATGCCGCATCGCGGATGAGGTCGAAGCGCACACGGCCGGTTGAGAGCTCTGCAGAATATTTCCCTTCTGCACGGATTTCCGCATGTGCCGCGTCTTGGGGCGCACACCCCTCGGCCTTGCGCGCTTGTGCGACCGCGCTCGCCATTTCGCGCTTATCGCCTTCTTCAATCAATTCCGGCGCGAGTTCGGTATCAAGCTCGATAGCCGCGTGGCCAGTTGAGACGCGCTTAACGTTCACTTCTTCGGCGAGGATCTGCAGAAGCTCTTTGGGAAGTACGTCCGGTACCGAAAGTTTCGTGAGCGGTTGGCGCACTTTTATACCCGCTTTTTGTCGCAACTGCAGGGCATCCGATGCGAGCGCGCGCACGCGCACCATGTCGGAAAGGAGCGTTGTATCTGCGCGGGCGCGAAGCGGGCGCAGTGTCTTCTGTGCAAGTGATTCTGCGGGCCACTGTGCCAGATGCACGCTCTCCGGGTCGCTCTCGTCACGCACCGCCATGAAAACAGCATCCGCGATGAAGGGCATCACCGGCGCCATCACCTTTGCACTTTCGCAAAGCACATAGCGTAGCGTAGCGAGAGCAGCTACCTTGTCTTCCCCGTTCTCTTTGAAACGATCACGGGATCGACGCACGTACCACGCAGAGAGATCATCTATGAAAAGCGTCAATGGACGCACCGCACGGTCGAGTTCGTAGCGTTCATAGCCAGCAGTCGCGTCCCGTACGAGCTCGTTAAGACGCACGAGTATCCAGCGATCAAGAACATTCGCGCTTGTCGCCCCTGCTTTCGTACCGTCTTCATAGAGCTGGTAGAAAGAAAAGACGTTCGCAAGGCGCCCGACATTCTTCTTTGCAACTTCATCGACGCCGCTCTCGGCAAAGGCAAGATTCTCGGCCTGTACGACCGGTGAGGAAAGGAGGTAAAAACGCATCGCATCGGCACCGTACTTCTCGACCACCCGCATCGGGTCGGGATAATTCTTGAGCTTCTTCGACATCTTCTTGCCGTCTTCGGCGAGCACGACGCCATTGACGATGACATTCTCAAACGCACTCTTCTTGAAGAGCGCGCCACCGAGCACGTGCAGGTAATAGAACCAGGCGCGCGTCTGATCAACGCCTTCCGCAATGAATTGCGCCGGGAAGGAGCGCTCGAACCGCTCCTTGTCCTCAAATGGATAGTGCCGCGCAGCATACGGCATCGAGCCTGAATCAAACCATGTGTCGAGTACGTCGGGGATGCGGGCGAGCAGCTTCCCCGTTTTATTTACGAGCGATACTTCGTCGATATACGGTCGGTGCAGATCGAGCTCGTAGTCGTCGTTGTGCGGCAACGGAGTGAAGTCGAGCCGATGCACGCTCCCTGTTTTAAAGTCGGAAGCATATACTGTTCGTTTAAAACCCTGCATATCGGCGCCGTGCGCGAGTGCTTCGAGCGCCTCAAGACCGACGGAATGGGTCACGATAAGTATGCGTTCATTGGAATCCCGCGCTTCAACCTCGTAAAGGAACTCGCCGAATCTTCGCTTCACATCCGCGTAGCTTTCGCCGCCGGGCAGCCGCTCGAGGAATGTGAGCAGATGCGCCTCGCGAT
>JAJYCP010000010.1 GCA_021778295.1 bacterium | reverse complement strand
TTTCCCTCGTACCGATCCAGTTCTCAATGCCGCTTGAGACGACCGATTGCCCGCCTATCTCCTCAGCGACAAGAACGGTCTTCAGGCGTTTACGCGCCGCGTAGACAGCCCCGGCAACACCCGCCGGCCCGCCGCCGATGATGAGGAGTTCATTCATTACGGAAAAGTATACCAGAGTAGCCCCTCGCGGAGCGAGGAGCACGATTCGGGAGAGTAGCGGAGCTGGACCAAAACCCGGGCGCGAAGCTTAAGAAACCGCCGGCCGGGGCGGTTTCTGCTCTCCCGAATCGTGCTCCGAGCGGAGCTTATTTCTTGTGTCGCCGCAAGAATGCCGGAATAGCGCCCCATGCCTCATCATCTTCAGGAACTGCCGGAACATCTTCCCGTTTATGGGGCATCGCCGTTACGATTGGTTCTTCTTTCTCTGCAACCGGAGATGAATCTTCCTCCTCTACATTATTCTTCTCTTTGTCTTTGCCTTTTTCGGTATCTTTTTCCTCGCGTTTAAGAATCTCGTGGTAAATACGGCCCCGTTCTTCCGCGCGCCCTTCGGCTGGTATTGAAAAAAGCGATCGCTCGAGTCCGGAATGCGAAGCATGCGCCGCGCTCTCGGGGAAACCGGTCGCAATAACGATAATGCGAAGCTGACCTTTCTTCAGTTTCTCATCGCGCATCATGCCGAAGATAACCTTCGCGTTCTTGTCGACTGATTCATTGATAACTCGCGCGGCTTCCTGCACTTCCATGATGCCGAGATCGTCGCTTCCGGCAACGACAAAAAGGATGCCCTTTGCGCCGCTGATAGAAACGTCAAGCAACGGGGAATTGACCGCTTGCTGCGCGGCTTCCTTGGCTCGTCCGTCGCCCTCGGCAACGCCAATGCCCATGAGCGCGGGGCCCGCGCCCTCCATAATCGCTTTGATATCGTTGAAGTCGGTATTGATATCGCCCGGGGTGGTAATGATATCGGAAACTCCCTCCACAGCCTGACGCAGGATCTCATCGCACATCGCAAAAGCGCTCTTTGCCGACGTCTGCATATCCACGATAGAGAGCAGTTTGTCGTTGGGGATGACGATGAAAGCATCGACTTCTTTTTTGAGTTCGGCGAGGCCGCGCTCGGCGATGTCTTTGCGCTGAGGCCCTTCAAAAGAGAACGGCTTGGTCACCACCGCAATGACGAGAGCGCCGACTTCCTTCGCTATCTTCGCGACAATGGCGGACGCGCCGGTGCCCGTACCGCCGCCCATACCACAGGTGATGAAAACCATATCGCTTCCCGAGAGCGCCTCCTGGATTTCCTGCCGCGTTTCTTCGGCGGCACGTTTTCCGAGTTCGGGGTTCATCCCGGTACCAAGCCCGCGCGTCAGATTCTTGCCGATATGGATTTTGCGCTTGGCGAGCGAGCGATGGAGGTCCTGAGCGTCGGAATTGACCGCGATGAATTCGACGCCGCGCACCTTCGATTCGATCATGTGATTGATGGCATTCTTTCCGGAACCGCCGACGCCGACGACACGGATTCGTGCAAATGTCTCAACTTCAGGCTCAACGCGTTTTGACATATCAGGAGTGTGTTCCCGCCATCATAGCAGAATCGGGCAACATGCAAATATTGACAATATGCAAATACGGCTTGCTGTTCATGGCAGAAATTGTTGCAGAAATTTACCGAAAGAAGCGCCGAGACTCTTTTTCGGCGCGGTCGTGTCGCCGGTGAGTCCCCACAACGCGAGACCGTAGGCAACCGCCCACGTCGCGTCGCGGATTTTCGTATCGGCGGAAAGACGGAACTCCGCGAGCCGCGCGGGGAGCTTGAGCGACCCTTTCGCAATGTCACTTATGGAGCCGACGCCGGCGCCGCCGCCGGAAATGATGATGCCGGCAGGCAAGGGACCGCGGCGTCCGAGGGATTTGAGGTGTTTATCGACAAGCGCAAACATCGCTTCAAGACGTTTTGCGATAAAATCATCGACTTTCTTGCGCGAGTACATCGCTCCGGAAAGTTTCCCGACTTTTACCCGTTCAGCTTCTTCAAGCGAGATGCGCAGTCCCAAAGCGATGTCGTCGGTGATATGGCTTGAGCCCATGGGGAACACCTTCACCGAAATGGGGATGCCTTCGTCGTAGACGACGATTGAAATCGTCTCGGCACCGATATTCGCGAGAACACAGCCTTTCATTTTCTGGTCTCCCTCAAGAAGCACGTAAGAGCCGGCCAAAGGCGACGCCATCTGATCGATGATCTCGATGTCGGCTTCCTCGACCGCTTCGGAAAGCGCATTCTGGTGCTGGGCGAGACACGTAACGAAAAGATAATCGACTTCCAGCTGTATACCCTTCATACCGAGCGGATCGCCGAGCACTTTGTTTCCATCGACGCGGTACTCGAGCGGGATGCTATGAAGAACATTCCTGTTGAGAAAACCTGGTGCCGCCGCCTCGCGTGCCGCTTTTCCGGCTTTTTCAATATCGAGCGTCGTTATCTCCTGATCGGCGCGCGAGATGATGGCGCTTCCGGTTGCGCGCGCCTCATCAAGCGAGATGCCGCCGACTGCGAGGAACCCGGTGCGAAGCGGTATGTGCGCGACGGATTCTGCCTGGCGCTTTGCTTCAAGGATGCTCGCGACGACTTCTTCTTTGTTCACGATGTATCCGTGGCGCAAGCCCTTGCTCTCCGCAAGGCCCGTACCGAGAATACGCAGCTGCCGCAAACCCGCGCGTTTATCCGCGAGCTCTTCAACGACGACCAGTTTTACCTGATACGTGCCGATGTCGATTCCTGTAGCGATGCGTCGGGACATGAGGGTGGGCGCGTACACCGCTCTGCTTCTTTGCGGAAGTCCCGGTGCGGGAGGCAAACTGTGCCAAGAGTGTTCGTTCGCGTTTCTCCATCGTAACGCCATGTGCCAGTCCTTTCAAATGCAACAATCCGTGGATAAACAGGTAGAGGATGAATTCCCGGTTTCCCATGCCATATGCCGCCGCCTGTTTTTCCGCCTCATCCGGGCATACGATAATTTCAGCGCTGCGCTCTCCCAAGGCATACGAAAGGACATTGGGGGTGTAGGAAGCGCCGCGCATGCGCTCGTTTAGTGCGCGCGCCCTCGCCGGCGTAACGAAAGCGAGCGAGAGATCCCATCCGGGAAGCGCCGCCGCCGCGATCGCCGTATACGCAAAACGCGGCACCGTGGCGCGCCGCGTAAGATTTTTAATTAAAACGCGCGCCATCCGTTTAGCGCTTTCCCCCTTTGCCGCGCCCGTTTCTACGAGCGGCCGGATCGATTTTGCCGAGCTTTACGAGTTCGTTGTATTTCTCGCGCCGCACTTTCGAAATGAGCGCGCGTTTATGGCCGACATTCTTCGACTTCGCGCGTTGCCAGTAGCGGCGATCGCGCATTTCGCGCACGAGTCCGAGCCCTTGCGCGCGGCGGGTAAAACGGCGGATAAGCGCGGAAGAACTCTCGTTCTTCCCGCGTCTCACTTCAACTCGTATGCCGGCAGTCATGTAGGGGGGACTGTACCACACTGCGTTCACGATTGTCCACCGCCGTACAAGCGAGGGAACCAGAGCGGCATGACCTGCAGCAGCGGCCTGTTACGCAAATGCCTTCAAGCGTTCGGCGAGTCCGAGAAGCGGGAGAACAGTCTCTTCCTGGGTCTGCCTGTTGCGCAGGATGGCGGATCCCTCAAGCGCTTCTTTGCGTCCCATGATGAGGAGGTAGGGACTGCCGCGCCGTTCAGCGAGGTTGAGCTGTTCGGTCAGCGACTCAACGCCGATATCTTGCGCGAGAGAAACGTGCGCATGACGGAACTCCTCGGCGAGACGTATCGAAAGCCGCTTCGCCTCGTCGCCGATGTGGACGAATGAAAAACGGAATCGCGGTTGCGCGGGCTTCGTGGCGGGCGCCCCCTCGCTTGCTACCCGCAGTACCGCACCGGTCGCGCTAAAGGGGGCTTTGGGGAAAAAATGGCGGGCGAGATCGTTGTAGCGAGAACCCCACGCGACACGCCGGCCGTCCACGAGAAATTCAAAACACGTGTCGCTCCAGACATTGCCGCGGCTGAGGAGATCGCGGGCAAGCTCATAGGGCGTTTCGGTCATCTCGAGATATTCGAGCAGATCTTCAAAGCGCTTGCGGCTTGCATCCGACAGATGCTCGGTGGGCGAAGGCAGATCTTCCGCGTATTCGCGGGCGATGGCGAGTTCGGCCGCCTCGAGGGCATCGCGTTTGGCGCAGACAATGCATTCTTCAGGAAGCGTATTCGCGCGTTTTTTGAAAAAAGTCCCTAACTCGCGCGCATAGCGCGCGCGAGTTTCCTTGTCTCCCATCGAATTGATGCGAATGATCGGTTCCTCATGGAACAAGTCACGTACCAGTGCGAGAAGCGCCCGGATGAGCACCGCTTCGGCGATCGCGCGATCCGTACCGAGCGCATGGAATTGCACAATCGCTTTTTTCTGCGCCGGGCGTCCCGGAGCGATGTTCGTGTGCCAAATAAAAAGTGGTTGCTTGGGCGTCGGTGTGACTGCAGCACTCTGCAATTGCCGCAAAAAGCCGGCTACCGTTTCGGCAACAGGATCGAGCGCGAGGTTTGAGAGCGTTTCTGGGTAAGCTAGGTGCTTGCGCGCGCTGCCGCGCGCCTTGGTGGTAAATACCTCAAGGGGGGTAAAGCCGTAATACTGGCCGGCCGTGCGTGTTTTTTTTAACAATTCTTCCGCCGGGATGGTATCGCGCGTCATGAGGGAAGAGCGGCGGCGGCACTTGTGCTTGCGCTTGAAGAGCTCGTATAGGTCGCTGCGCCGGGGAAGAAGCCCATTCTCGACAGCGGCAAGAGCCGGAAATCGACGCGTCCGACGATGTCATATCTTGGCAAGGGACCCCAGACGCGGCTGTCGGAGGAATTGGGGCGGTTATCGCCCATGACGAAATATTCTCCGGCAGTGAGGGTCACGCTCTTGCTGTACGTCACGTCCTCGTTCACGACGTACGGCTCGGCAAGCGTCAATTTTTTCCCGGTGACCGTCGTGATCGTGACGATTCCATGAGTAATAGAGACGGTCTCGCCGGGAAGCCCGATGATGCGCTTGATATAGAAGACGGAAGGGTCTCCTGGATAGCGAAAAACGATGACATCGCCGCGCGCAGGCGCACTGAAATCGTAAACGAGTTCATCGACGATAAGATAGTCGAGATTTTCGAACGTCGGGTACATAGACTCGCCATCGACGACAAACGGCGAGATGACAAAAACGCGGATCGGGATAACGACGACGACAATGAGAAGCGCAAGCGTGAAAAGATCCTTCAGAAGACCTTTTCCAGTGTCAGACATGCGCGCATTGTACGCGTCCGTTCATAGTATGCAAGATGGTGACGCGTTTCGCAGGTCATGTACGGTTTTTGGGCACGCGTCGTCCCGTCCAGCGACGGGACGCGCTCATTCTCGGCTCGCAAATTTCTGCGCAGCTGCCCTTCGGCGCAGAAATTACCATGCTGCTTCGCCTCCGAGAGTCCTCAAAACCGTACATGGCCCTCTTCATGGTACTATTTCGCGCATGGCATGTGTCATTGTGGGGCTTGGGAATCCGGGGAAGGAGTATGAAAAGACGCGGCATAACGCCGGCAGGAGCGCCGTCCTACTTGTGGCAAAGCAAGGAGATTTCCCCGAGTTTGTTTTCAATAAGACAATGAACGCGCTCGTTAGCAAAGGGAAAGCCGCAACGCTTCTCCTCCCGGAAACAATGATGAATCTCTCAGGGAAGGCAGTTGTCGCGCTCGTGAAGAACCCGAAAGCGGCAAAGAATCTTCTCGTTGTTCATGATGACCTGGATCTGCCGCTTGGCACCATAAAAATGGTATTCGGGCGGGGCAGCGGTGGGCACAAGGGCGTCGAGAGCATCATGCGCGCCATAAAAACAAAAGATTTCGCGCGCCTGCGCATCGGTATCAGCGCGACAGGGAAGAAGCATCAGGCGAAGAAAATTTCCGGAGAAGAGAAAGTCATCAAGCACGTCATCGGGAAATGGAAGCCCGGCGAGGAAGCCGCGCTGAAGAAAATCCTAAAAAAAGCCGCCCTTGCCGTGCAACTCTTCGTCACCGGAGGCATCGAGGAAGCAACAATGTTCGCAAACACTCGCTAAAACGAGATCGCCCTCCCGTAAGGGAGGGCGATCCGCAATTAATTAAATGTTTAACATTTAATATTTGGTGTGACTTGATTACTTCTTCTTTCCCACGAACGTAAGTGTCATCCGCTGGTCCTTCGGTTCAAAGAGCGAGATCTCAAAAGGATACGTCTTCCCGAGTTCGAGGGTTTCACGCAGCGCGGCGGGCGTTGCGAATTCGGAAACGTGCACAAGGCCGGCAACGCCTTCTTCGATGGAAGCGAGCGCGCCATGCTTGTTGTACTTGATGACGACGCCCGGCACTTCCATGCCTTTTTTGTAACGTTCGGCGGCGGTATGCCACGGATTTTCACGCAGCGCTTTTATGGAGAGCGAGATCTTGCCGTCCTTTATTTCGATGACCTTCACCTTCACCTCGTCCCCGATGTTGAAGAGGGTATGCGGGTCCTCGACAAGACCCCAATCGAGCTCGCTGATGTGGACGAGCCCTTCAAGTCCCGGTTCGAGCTTCACAAAGACGCCGAAATCGACGATACCCGTCACTTCACCGGTCGTTGCATCTCCGACTTGGTACTTGTCGATGAGCGAAGCTTTTTCTTCGGCTTCATTTCCGGTGCGTTCCGAGAAAATGAGCTTGCCCTCCTTCGCGTCGGCGGTGATGATACGCACTGAAAGCGGGTGCCCGACCAGCTGCATGAGCTCGCCGAGAATTTTCTCTTTATCGCCTTCGGGAACGCGCGGATAGTGCTCTTTCGAGAGCTGGGAGGCGGGAAGGAATCCCTGGATGCCCTGCCAGGAAAGAATGAGTCCGCCCTTGTTCGCTTCTTCGACAATGAGCGAGTAGGGCGTTTGCGCCACGATGGCTTGCTCGGCTTCGCCCCAAATAGCCGCTTGCCGCGCTTCCTTGAGGGAAAGTTCGATGTAGCCCTCGCGGCCGGCGGGATCGACGACTTTCGCGCTGATGGTATCGCCTTGATTCGCTTTTCTGAGCACATCGGCGGCGTTCAGATACTCACGGCCGTAAATGAGGCCGGTGCCAAATGGCGGGAGGTCGACGTACACGCGGCCGCGGTTGATCGCGATAATCGTACCCTCGACCAGGTCGCCGGACGCCGGCGGCATTGGGATAGCGTCAAGAAACGCAGCCATCGGATGGCCCTCTTCCAGATGAATGGTTGCTACAGGTGCAGCAATCTTTTTCTCTTCGGACATATTTTATATAACGCGGTGCGGACTTTCGAGAAGGGTGCTGCCTCCTTGCGGAGTGCAGGGTTAGCGCCTTCCTACTGCGCACGCTGACGCTACGGAATGTAGCATAGAAAGCCTGAAAATGCTAGTATAGATGCAATGGTTATCACGCATCACGGCGGGCAATGTTTCAAGGTGACCTTCGGCGACCTTACGCTCGTCTTTGACCCCATAGCCAAGGGCGCGACGTTGCCTTCGGTGCGTTTCGGCGCGGACATCGCGCTCGTCTCGCGAGACCACCCGGACATGAATGGCATTGAGGAAGTAACCTTTGGCGAAAAAATGCCTTTTCCCATTACCGGCCCGGGCGAGTATGAACGACAGGGCGTTGTCGTCCAAGGATTCCTCTCCGAGAGCGGGTATGGTCTGGGGAAAGGTCAAGAAAAAGCGCTCAACACCATCTATAGCGTCCGGCTTGAGGATATGACGCTTGTTCATTTGGGTGCCCTGCAAAGCGCGGAGCTTCCGGGAGAAGCGCGTGAAGGCATCGATGAAATAGACGTACTCTTTGTTCCGATCGGGGGAACGGGAGTCCTCTCGGCCGCCGCCGCGCACGAGCTTGCGGTATCGCTTGAGCCGAAAATCATCATTCCGATGCATTGGAGCGGTATCGGGAAGCCCGCGTCGCTTGAGACCTACCTAAAGGAAGCCGGAAATGGCAGCGAAAAAGTCGAAAAACTTACCTTGAAGAAAAAGGATCTTATTGGCCGTGATGGGAGTATACTGGTAGTAACACCTTAAAAAACGTATGAAAACCCTTTTTGAACACATTGAGTACGTACAAGGGAAGCCACACCATGTGCGAGAGCGAATTGCTTTTGGCGCAGCCGCGAGCGCTACAGCGCTCATCGCGCTTGTGTGGTTTGTCGGCACGCTCGCTACGGGAACATTCGCCATACACGGAAGCTCGTTTGCCGAGAGTGCGGGACAAGGACAGATCGTTGCGACCGGAAATGCAAATCAGAACAACGTTACGGGCGTGGCTGCGGTCGTGGCCGCATCTGGAGGGGGTTCGGTGAATGCATCCGCGCCGGCGCATATCGAGATCATCAACGCGCCCGCCGCAACGTCTTCGGCGGCGCAGACCGATCGGACGACCATACCGTTCTAAACGCGCGTACGTAATCACATCATCATGGCGCGCGGGAAGGAGGACAAGGAGAACAATGCGGCGGCGCCGATTGCCGCGAATGTCATCAATCAGCCGATCGTGGCGGAGATGCGCACTTCGTATCTCGACTACGCAATGTCAGTCATTACGAGCCGCGCGCTTCCGGATGTGCGCGACGGGTTGAAGCCCGTACACCGCCGCATCCTTTACGCGATGAAGGATATGGGGCTCGTTCCCGGAGGGAAATTCAGAAAGAGCGCCACCGTGGTCGGCGAGGTGCTCGGCAAGTACCACCCGCACGGTGACACCGCCGTCTATGACTCGATGGCGAAGATGGCCCAAGAGTTCTCCTATCGTTACCCGCTCGTCCTCGGCCAGGGTAACTTCGGTTCCATTGACGGCGATTCGCCCGCGGCCATGCGGTACACCGAGGCGAAAATGTCACGCCTCGCCGAGGCGCTCCTCCAGGATCTTGAGAAAGAGACCGTCGCATGGAATCCGAACTACGACGCGACGCGCGAGGAGCCGAATGTGCTCCCCGCGGCGCTTCCGAACCTGCTCCTCAACGGCACGCTCGGCATCGCGGTCGGCATGGCGACCAGCATCCCGCCGCACAATCTGCGCGAGGTTGTCGCGGCGGCCATCCATCTTATTGATAACCCGGGTGCTACCACCGACGATTTGCTTGCATTTGTAAAAGGCCCCGATTTTCCCCTGGGCGGCGTCGCTTTCGGTCAGACGGACATCAAACACGCCTATGGTTCGGGCCGGGGGCCGGTGGTGGTGCGCGGCGAGGCGGAGATCGTCGACGACGGGAAGAAAGACACGCGCATCATCATCACCTCGATCCCATATCGCGTGAACAAGAGCGAGCTCATCGCCCGCATTGCGGATTTAGTGCAGGAAAAGAAGCTCGAAGGCATCCGCGACCTGCGCGACGAGTCGACGAGCGATATCCGCGTGGTGGTCGAGCTCAAGGGGACAGCGCACCCGCAGGCGGTCCTCAACGCTCTCTACAAGCATACCGAACTCGAGAGTACGTTCCACTACAACATGCTCGCCCTGGTCGACGGCGTGCCGGAAATGCTGTCGCTTTCGGCCATGCTGGAGCAATTCGTGGAACACCGTCGCGTCGTGGTGAAGCGGCGCACCGAATTTGACCTGCGGAAAGCGCAGGAACGCGAGCACATCCTCCTCGGACTCTCCAAAGCGCTCGACCACATCGATGAAGTCATCGCCATCATAAAAAAGGCACCGGATGTTTCAAGCGCGGACAGTGCGCTGCGCAGCACCTTCGGCTTCTCGCAGTTGCAAACGGCTGCCATCCTCGCGATGCGGCTTCAGACGCTCGCGGGCCTTGAGCGCAAAAAGATAGAAAACGAACTCACCGAGATCCAGACACTCATCAAAAAGCTCGAAGACATTCTTTCTTCAGCGAAAAAGATTCTTGCGGTGGTGAAGAAAGAACTTACGGAACTTGCCGAGAAATACGGCGATGACCGCCGCACCAGGATCGTGAAAGGCGGCGTGCAAAACATTTCAGTGGAAGACCTCGTACCGGACGAGGAGTCAATGCTCCTTCTCACGCAGGGCGGCTACGTGAAGCGGACGAATCCGAGCGAATACAAGAGCCAGAAACGCGGCGGCGTCGGCGTCGTTGATATCGCGACGAAAGAGGAGGACGTCGTTACGCACTTCCTCGTCACGAGCGCGCATAGCGACCTTCTCTTTTTTACCGATTTTGGCAAAGCATACCAGCTCAAGATGTACGAACTGCCGGAAGGGAAGCGTGCAACCAAAGGCAAAAGCATCATGAATTTCCTCCCGCTTGCAAGCGAAGAGAAAGTAACTTCGATTTTGCCCGTGCCAAAGGGCGCGGCACTCGATGCCTCATCGGTCGTCTTCGTGACCGAGGCCGGTATCGTGAAGCGGGTAGCGGCGAAAGCGTTCGCCGACGTGCGTCGCTCGGGCATTATTGCCATCAATCTCAAGGATGGCGACAAGCTCGTTTCGGCCAATCATGCGACCGAAGAGGACACGGTATCTCTCGTGACCGCGAAAGGCCAGTCGATCCGCTTTGCCGCCGAAGATGTGCGGGAGATGGGCCGCACCGCCGCCGGCGTGAAGGGCATGAACGTGAAAAAGGGCGATCGCGTGGTCTCGGCGGAAGTCATTTCCGAGCTCCATGCGCAGGACGCTTCGCTCCTCGTCATCATGAGCAAGGGCTACGGCAAGCGCACGAAGATTTCAGAATATAAAATCCAAGGCCGCGGCGGTTCGGGCGTGAAAACCGCAGCGGTAACGCCGAAAACCGGCGAGATCATCGGAGCAAAAATCGTCATCGGCGACCTGAAAGAAGAAGAGCTCGTGGTTATTTCAAAGAAAGGACAGGTCATACGGACTTCGGTTGCCGAGATTTCTCTGCTTTCGCGCGCGACCCAGGGTGTCCGCGTCATGCGCCTCTACGAAGGCGACTCCATCGCTTCGATGGCGGCACTCTAGAACCCATTTCAAAACGCCGCTTCTCCCCGCGAGGGGTATGCGGCAGAAAGAGGCTTACGGAGCGCGGCGGCGCGAGTACGAGCCGCTTTTTCAGCAGAAAAAGACGGCGTACTCCTTTCTGTCGCATACCCGAGCGGGGGTTTGAAATGGGTTATTTCAAAAGTCCGCTCGTGTTGATTGCGCGGCCCGCAACGGGCCGCGTATGGTATTTTGTCTGTACATGAGCACTCATTTCAGTGACCCGCGGGAGAACGTACTGCAGCTGGGGTTGCGCGAAGGGATGAAGGTCGGCGATTTCGGCGCCGGGTCCGGTCACTATGCGCGCGCGGCGGCAGCCGTCGTCGGGTCGAGCGGAAAAGTGTATGCAATCGACGTGCAGGAGGACGTGCTCAAGCACCTGAAGCTCAACATGCCCGAACGCTATCAAAGCATCGTCGATACGCTCTGGGGCGATATCGAAAAGCCGCTCGGTACGCACCTGCGCGAGGCATCGCTTGATGCCGTCATCCTCGCCAACACCTTCTTCCAGATCGAGAACCGTTTTGGATTTCTGAACGAGCTGAAGCGCGTGCTCAAGCCTGACGGCAAACTCATGCTTGTCGATTGGGCGGGCAGTTACAGCGGCATGGGCCCCGCGAGCGAACGAGTCGTACCCGAACACGAAGCCGAGGAATTTTTTATCAAAGGCGGCCTCCACAAGGTAAAATCTTTCCGTGCCGGTCCGCACCACTACGGCATTATTTTTACCGCTCCGTAATCTATGAAAATCTCACTCTTTCAGGGCATTCTCTTCAGCGTCTTCGGTCTTGGTGCGCTCATCGGCCTCTTCGTTTTCTCGACGTATACGAATACGGGAAGCAGCAAGAGCACCATCGGCACGGTCGTCATCTGGGGTACGCTTCCGAAAGACGAGCTGCATGCAGTCCTTACGGCTGCGGCGCAGAGCAATACAAGCCTGAAAGACGTCTCGTACGTACAGAAAAATACGGCGACGCTGCCGTCTGATCTTGCCGCCGCTATAGCGACAGGCGCCGCGCCGGACCTTGTCCTCACTTCGCAGGAGAATCTCCACACACTCGCGAAATTCATCGCTCCGCTATCGCCCTCGACGCTTTCAGCAAGTACTTTTTTGAACACGTTTATCGCCGAAGGGGGGCTTTTCGCGGCGCCGAACGGCGGCTACTACGGCATACCGTTCCTCGTCGACCCGCTCGTACTCTTTTCAAATCAATCCATTCTTTCCTCCGACGCTATAGCGAATCCGCCCACGACGTGGGACGCGCTCATGGGACTCGTGCCGAAAGTTGCGCAGCTGACGCCATCACAACAGATCACCCGCGGTCTTATCGCGCTTGGCACCTATGACAACATCCACGATGCGCGCGGGATACTCTCCGCGCTCTTCCTCCAGGCCGGCGTACCGCTCTCCACATACTCCTCCGGCGGCGGTCTCGTCGCCAACCTCGGCGAGACTGGTTCAAACACCGTACCGCCCGGGCAATCAGTCGTTGGTTTCTATACGCAATTCGCCGACCCTTCGAAGGTTTCCTACACATGGAATGCCTCTCTGCCGGATTCGCAACAGATGTTCCTCGCAGGGAATCTCGCACTCTATCTCGGTTATGCTTCCGAAGCGCGCTACCTGCAAGCGGCAAACCCGAACCTCAATTTTGAAGTTACTCCTCTGCCGCAACCGGCGACCGCTTCGACGAAAGTCACGTACGGTCTCGTCTATGCGTTCATGATTCCGCGCGGCGCTAAGAATCCCGTAGGCGCCTACCAAGCCGCCTCGCTCCTCACCGGATCTTCCGCACAGGCCGCTGCCGCTCTTGCGACCGGACTCGCGCCGGCAGTGCGTAGCGATCTCGCATCCGCCCCCGCCGATCCCGTTGCCGCAGTAGCGTATGATGAGGCGCTCTATGCCGAGGGGTGGCTGTCCCCAGCACCCGCCGACACCAATCAGGTTTTCTCGAGTATGATTAACAACGTGATAAGCGGCCGCTCGACTCTGGATACCGCGCTCGTTTCCGCCGCGAGCGCGTTGAGCTCGCTCCTGCAAAAATGACCATGCGCCCCCTCATTCTCGCCGCGTTCGTCTTCTTTACGCTTGCGCTCGTGCCCGCGGCGCGCGCGCAGACCGTGCAGCCTCCTCCGGGCAGTTCTTGCCACTCCAACAGCGATTGCCCGTCGGGTTATTCTTGCACTTATAACAGTTTTACCTTTTACAGAACCTGTTCAAAGTCAACCTCGACCCCCACCCCCACCCCGACTCCAGTCCCGACAACTCCTTCTCCGACGCTGCAATCGACCGGAAACACGACCCAGACTCAGTCGACCGGGAACTCGGCAAATACCTCCAACTCCGGTTCCGGTCAAAACATGACTCTTATCAATCCGCTTGGCGCGGGTACCAGTCTCCCGGTTCTTCTGAAAGATATTTTGCAGCTCATCGTGCAAATCGGCACCGTTGTTATCGTTCTCATGCTGGTGTACGTCGGTTTCCTCTTTGTGACGGCGCGCGGGAATGAGAGTAAGATTACGGCCGCGCGCGAGGCACTCCTGTGGACGGTCGTCGGCGCCTTAATCCTTCTTGGAGCGCAGGCGATATCGCTTGGCATCCAGTCCACGGTGCAGGCGCTCTCGACCGGCCCTTAGTATGACCTTTGCTCAATTCGTCGGCAGTGGCACCACCGGCATCATCGGCGCCCTGAATACCATCGTCGTGCCGCTCATTTTCGCACTCGCCTTCGCCTCATTCATCTGGGGCGTTGCGAACTATTTTTTTCTTCATGGCGGGGAAGACAAAAGCCGAGAAGAAGGGAAGCAATTCATCCTCTGGGGCATCCTCGGCATGGTGGTGCTCTTTTCCGTCTGGGGACTGGTGAATATGCTGTTATCCACGCTCGGCATCGCGCCCTGAGCATAACGTGTCATACTTACCCTATATGATGATGAAATCTATCGCCCGCTTCGCTTCCGCTTTCGTTATTCTCGTTGCGCTCATTTTCCCGTCTGCGGCTTTTGCGTACACATCGCTCTATTCCGGCCCGGGCGGTTTCGGGTTCAGCAACGGTCATTTCTCGATTGCGTTTGGATCGGGCGCCGTGTGCGGCAATACCCTCTGCCAGGTCGCAACCACTATCCTTTATCTCATCAATTCTGTCCTAGTGCCGCTGCTCTTCGCCATCGCTTTTATCATGTTCCTCTACGGGGTCGCTAAGGCGTATATTTTTTCCGGCGGCGATGCCACGAAGATAGAGGAGGGCCATAAGCTCATCCTTTGGGGCATCATCGGTTTCGTCGTGATGATATCGCTCTGGGGACTCGTAAATATCGTTGCAAACACGTTCGGGCTCGCGGGCTACGGCGCACCGCCGTTGCCGACGTCGTATTAACAAAAACTACCATGGGTGGCGGAATCAACACATCATACTTACAGGGTTACGCAAGCAGCATTGTCGGCATCATCAATGGTATTTTCGTGCCGGTGCTCATCTCCATCGCCTTCATTACGTTCCTCTGGGGTGTCTACAAATACTTTATCGCCGGTGCGGCGAGCGATACCGAGCGCGAAGAGGGCCGGAAATTCATTCTCTGGGGCATCATCGGTTTCGTTGTTATTTTCTCCGTCTGGGGACTTGTCGGAATTGTCGGCAGCACGCTCGGCCTTTCCCCGGGCGGCGGTCCGCCTTCCTACCCGACGCTTTAGTGCTATCCACATAAATCGCCGCAGGATATTGACCGGAGCCGCAGGAACGTTACAATTACTTCGTTATTCGTTTATCCATCCTATGAAAAAAGCCCTTGCCTTCACCGCCCTCACGCTCTCCGTTTTCGCTTTGCCGCTCGTTTCTTTCGCTGCTATCAACAATGTTTCCGACGTCGGCTCGCTCATCATCAATACGATCAACAACGTCATCGTACCGGTTCTTTTCGCTATCGCATTCATTGTCTTTCTCTGGGGTGCGTTCAACGCCTTCATCCTCGGTGCCAATTCCGATGATGTAAAAGAGAAAGGGAAGAACCTCATGCTCTGGGGCCTTATTGGTTTCTTCGTGATGGTCTCGATCTGGGGCCTCGTGAACATCCTCACCGGCACCATTAGCTTCGGCAATAACTCGGGACCAACCGGTGGCACGCCGAAAGCCGGCGTACAGGTCGGCGGCTAGCTCCACCAGTTTCGTGAACGCGTTTCTCGCAAAAGTCGTCACGCAGGTTATCAATCCGATTATTCTGCTTCTGGCCGCAGGCGCGTTTGTGGTTTTCCTATGGGGCGTGTTCGAGTTCATCGTGCACGCGGGTGATGAGACGAAACGCAAAGAGGGCAGAAGCGGTATCTTTTGGGGCCTCATCGGTCTGGTGATCATCTTCGGCGCATACGGCATCATCAATACGGTACTCAACACGTTCAATCTGCCGCCGATCCAAAAAATCTCGCAATAGGTAACGGTACGGGGAGAAAATAAAAAGACCGCACACTTGCTGTGCGGTCTTTGTAAAGATCACTACTTTTCACCTGCTCGAGCATATGCATAGGAGGCAAGAAGAGGAACACCACTGTCATTGTGCGCCCACGACTCGACAATGTTTCCATCGGAGCAAGGATTGTTCGGATCGCCGACGGTACCGATGTGCCCGTTTGCATACAGGCAACGAACAGTGAATCCGCTTCCACCCCACACGACATGGCCTTGGTAGAGACCTGGTACATGGACTGAATCACCATGAGCCGGAACTTCTACCACCGGCCATTTTGATGGATCAAGGCGCCATGCCCATGGCAGGTTTGTTGCGTCTTGCGGAAGAGCTTGATTGAATCCTCCTCGTGAGGTGTACGAGGAAGTTGTAGTGCCAACCCCTCCCGCAACCCAGTTCATTATCGACGCACCGACAAAGAGCATAAACACCACCCCCGTCAGCACCTTTTTGAGCGTATTTCGTACCCGCTCTTTTTCGGCGATGAGTTCAATGGCCCACCACGCAATTGCAAAGCACACGAGGAGCGGAAACCAGTGATGCCAGCTCCAGCTCACCACATCACCCGGACGCGGAATCAGGGAGGTGTAAAGTCCCCAATAGGCGACGACTGCGAAAGAGACAACCACAACCAATCCGACGAACGCCGGTCGAGTGAATACCTTCTGAAATCCTGCAATTCGCGTCCCCATTCCTCCTACCTTGATTTTGGAAGACGTGAAAGCCAGGACTACGAACACCAACGAAACTACCAAGCCGGCAATCGCCCATGCGAAGTTATTCATGGCCGTCTCCTTTCTTCTCGTCCAAGTTGATGTTGCCAAGAATGCCGCTCAAACCTTCTCCGACGAGCACCATTTTCGGTTGTATCTTCGGGAGAGTGTCAAGACTGCGCAGAGTCCGATACATCTCCCAAGCCTTGTCGAGGGAGGTACCAAGACCGGTCTGAACCGCCAAAACGGGCTTCCAGTAACCGGCCGCCTCAGCTTCTAGTTCGGATGCCAGTTTTTCACCCTCAAGTTTTTTCAGCCGCAGAGCTATCACCGACGGCGGCAACACAATGTCCTCGATGATGAGACGCCCTTTGTCACTTGGGACATACGCTCCGATTTCCGCCAGTCCCGGTTCGACGATTTTCATCGTCTCCTCGGCGATACCATTGCGTCCCTTGCTTGCCGCGTCAATGTCTAGTTCCTGTAGACGCGGGCGCAGTGCGCCGTCGACAAGAGCGTACACCCGATCTTCGGGTTTCTCGTACTTGTACGTCCACAACTTGACCGCTTCGGTGAGCTTCTCCCAGTTTTCGCTTCCTGGTATCGCATCTTCGGGTTTGCCGATCCTGTACCAGATTTTTGCCACAACCGGCGCCGAAGTACCGTCCGCGAAATCAATGTCCGTCTTACGTTCATCGGCGTACACCTGATACTCTTTCCCGCGCATATCGCGGATTTCTCCGCGAATTTTGTCAACGCCGATGACTCGGATATTCCACCCGCGGAAACAAACAGTTCGATATGTACCGAGCTGTTCGATGACCGCGCACTGTTGTTGCTCCAAGATGATTGTTCCCTGGAAAATACAGAACCCGATCCAAGCGAATGCAAGGCCAAGTCCGATTCCCCAGAGACCAAAGGCGCTGGAAACAACAATTGCTACGGCCGCAGGGCCGCCCCAGATGATTGTCCGCCACATGATGTTTCTCCTCGTATTGAGCAGTGCAAAGGCCTGCTTTCCGCTAACTATGATACAGAAAACTGCAGAAAAGTCAAGTGCTGGGGGAGAGACTCGAACTCTCATCCCGTGAGGGGCCAGATCCTAAGTCTGGTGCGTCTACCAGTTTCGCCACCCCAGCATGTTGAAACA
>JAJYCP010000002.1 GCA_021778295.1 bacterium | reverse complement strand
CAGGAAAGGTACGCCGTCTTTTTCTGCTGAAAAAGCGTCTCGCTCTCGCCTCGTCAGGCTCCGAGAGCCCTTTCCTGCGGCATACCCCTCGCGTCGCCTGGAGTTTTGAAATGGGTTCTAACGATATGCCGGATTCCTCGATCTCCCAAGATAACATCTTGAAGACGCTATCTTGGTAGAGGGAGGCGGGGGTTTGAGGGGGTTCTAACGGTATTGCGGATTCAGGATAGCCCCGAGCGTAGCGAGGGGGATGCGGAGTGTCTGAGGGCCAAGAGCATACGGGGCGACTTGGTACGGGTCGAAAAGGATATCAAGATAACCATTATCAATGAAGAAATTTTCGAAATTCTTCACTTCAGGGGTGGTACCGCGCGTAATGAAGCCTATGTCGGCATTTTTCCCTATGACGCCTGGAAGCTGCGCGCGGCTGATTGCGGAAAGAGTGTCCAGATATGCCGCATTCGGCGCGAAAAGATCGGCGAGCGTGAGTTCCGCGCCCGTTGACGTATCAAAGGTGAACGTATGAAAGAACAGGTTACCGTGCACACCGAGCGTATTTTCATAGACGGTAAAGATGTATGACACCGTGCGAGGCGAAGACGAAACGAGATATTTGATTTGCAGCGTTTGTTTCGCGCCACCAGGCGGGTATGCGACGTTCCCTTTGGTTTTGAACTGGGAAATCGTATCGCCGATGTAGCTCTGTATCTGCGCAATGGCTTTTTCGTTTGCGGCGCTCGCCAGGGGGGTGGTGGTGGGGTAATTTGCGGCGATAGCATAGCCCGGCGACTGCTCCGTATATACCCCCGCAGGTAAAAGGATGCGCGATTGCGTGCCTGTCCCTGGCGTCGGCGCCTTTACGGGCATCGGCCGAATAGCGGCGTAGACGACGATTCCGGCAAGGACAATACCGATGACCGCAATACCGAAAATATTTTTCCGCATACGCTACAGTGTAACAAAGTCGGGGCTCGTTTGACGATTCCTCGCCGCTCCTGTATCTTTCAGGTACCTCGCGCTTGCGCGGGCTTTTCATTGCTTACATGGCACGCTCACTTAAAAAAGGACCCTTCGTGGACGCAAAGCTCCTGAAGAAGGTCAGCCACGCAAAACCGGCATCAGCCGGGGTCATTAACACGTGGGCGCGCAGAAGCCAGATAAGCCCGGAAATGGTCGGTTTTACTTTCGGCGTGCACAACGGCAAGCAGCACATCGAAGTGCTCGTTTCTGAAGATATGGTGGGGCACCGTCTCGGCGAGTTCTCGCCGACCAAAAAATTCATCCGCCACGGCGGTAAAATGCAGAAAGAGATTGAGCAGAAGAAACAGCAGGCCGAGATTGCCGGAGCGAAAGCGGCAAAAGAATCCCCTGCAAAGAAGTAATCTATGGCATACGCAACTCTTGAAAGTCATAACCAATCGCCGCGCAAGATGCGGCTCGTTACGGATCTTGTGAAGGGAAAGAAAATTCCCGCCGCCCTCGTTGCGCTCAAATTTCTCCCGAAGCGCGCCGCAGAACCTATCGCGAAACTCATCAAGAGCGCCGCGGAGAATGCGAAGCGCCAGGGCGAGAATCCCGAAGAATTGACGGTTCATGCAATAACCGTCGAGAGTGCCGGCACGCTGAAGCGCTACATGCCCCGCGCTTTCGGCCGCGCCTCGCTCATCCGTCGCCGCAAAAGCCGCGTCAAGGTGACGCTCGCATAAATTATTTATGACGCACACCGTACATCCTTACGCGCACCGTCTCGGTATCATCCGAGACTGGAAAAGCCGCTGGTTCGCGCGCGATAAGAAAAGCTATCGCGAGAATATCAAGATCGATGAGACGATCCGCCGGTTCCTTGCCAAACGGCTGCGCGGGACCTACACGAGCGGCATTGAAATCGAACGTTCGGAAAGCGAACTGCGCGTCATCCTTTCGACATCGCGCCCGGGTCTCGTCATCGGCCGTTCGGGCGAGAATGCGACGAAATTGCGGAAAGAAATCTCAGAGACGATACGCCGCGTGGCACCCGGAGACCGTCGCACGCTCAAATTTGATATTAACGAAGTACGTCAGCCGGAAACGGATGCCGCCGCGGTTGCCTACATGGTCGCGGAGGGACTTGAAAAGCGGATGCCATTCCGCCGCGTGTTGAAGCAAACGGTTGAAAAAGTCATCGCGGCGCGCGAGGTCGAAGGGGTGCGCATCACGGTCTCTGGCAGGCTTGGCGGCGCGGAAATGAGCCGCAAGGAGGAGCTCAAAAAAGGGCGTATTCCGCTGCAGACGTTTCGCGCCGACATCGACTTCGCACATGAAGTAGCGCATCTCCCGTACGGCGTCATCGGTATCAAGGTATGGATTTATCGCGGGAACGTGTATCAGGATAAGAAGACTTCAGTGCGTCTGCCTTCGGGCGAACCGGCCCGCGGCTAATCCCGGGTATACATTTTTGTATGTTATTTCCAAAAAAAGTAAAACACCGCAAATGGCAAACGCAGCGCAAAAGCGCGAAGCGCTTGAGCCGTCCCGATACCCGCGGTACGACCATTGTCTTCGGTTCGTTCGCTTTGAAAGCGCTCACGAGCGCGCGCATGACGAGCAATCAGATCGAAGCGGCGCGCAAAGTTCTTACTCGCGCAACCGCAAAAACAGGCAAGCTGTGGATCCGTATCTTTCCGGATAGGCCGGTAACCGCCAAGCCCGCGGAAGTAGGCATGGGAAGCGGCAAGGGCGATCCGAAGCACTATGTATTTGAAGTGCGTCCGGGACGCGTGCTTTTCGAGATCGATGGCGTCGCCGAAAGCATCGCGCGCGCCCATTTGCGCCAGGCGAGCATGAAACTGCCGGTCAAAACATCAATTATCACACGACACTAATTATTGCTTTTTTATATTTTTATGGTAAAAAAGAACACTATGACGACCAAAACGGATCAGGAGCTTGCGAAACTCCTTCTCGATACCCGTACTCACCTGCGTACGGAGCGTTTTGCGGCTGCGGGGGCGCGCCCGAAAGATTCGAGCTCGCCAAAAAAGCTGCGCAAGACTATCGCGCGCGTGCTGACCGAGCAGCATGCTCGGACGCGCCGAGCCGCCTAAACTTATGGAACAGCACGCTCCTCGTCCCCAGTCATTTGCCGGCGTCGTCGTAAGGACGGCTATGAAAGATACGGCAACAGTCCGCGTCGATCGCTTTGTGAAGCACCCGAAGTACAAGAAGTATTTCATCCGCTCGAAGAAGTACCTTGCGCACGATCCGGGGAACACGGTTCAGGTTGGCGATAAAGTCACCATCGTCGCGACACGGCCGATTTCAAAACTGAAGCATTTTGTGATCGCTCGTGCGAAGAATGCACCCGCCACCGCGAAAAACTAGTATGTTACAGCCTCAATCCATCGTCATGGTCGCAGATAATTCAGGCGGAAAGATCGCACGGGTGTTCAAGGTGCTTGGCGGTTCCAAACGCCGCTATGCGCGCATCGGCGATACGGTCGTCATTGCCATCCAGACCGCCGAGCCGCGCAAGGCGGTGAAAAAAAAGGACATCTGTCGCGCGGTCGTCGTGCGGCAGACGAAACCCTTTGCAAGGAAAGACGGTTCGTACATACGTTTCGATGAGAATGCGGTCGTCATCGTCGAGAAGCAGGGCAAGGAGATGGCCCCGAAAGGGAATCGAATCTTTGGTCCCGTTCCACGCGAACTTTCCGAGCGCGGCTGGCACTCTATCGTCTCTTTGGCGCCCGAAGTCGTCTAATTATTTTCGTATGCACGTCAAAAAAGGAGACAAGGTGAGGATTATTTCAGGCAAGGACAAAGGCGCGACCGGCGTTATCCTGCGCGCATTGCCGCGGGAAGACAGGGTCGTCGTCGAAGGCGTCGCAATTACGAAACGCCATCGCAAGGGCCGTACGGGCGAAGTCGGCCATATTTCCGAGCGACCACGGCCGATTCACGTATCGAACGTTGTGCGTGTCGAATCAGCAAAAGGAAAATAAATTGCATATGTCCATAACCAAACAAAGACAGCAGGCCGCTTACCTCGCGCTCAAGGAAACATTCGGATATACGAGTCCGATGCGAAGTCCGCGCGTGAGCAAGGTCATCGTCTCTTCCGGCGTGGGCAAGAAGCGCGACAAGAAACAGCTCGAGCTCATCGAGGACCGTCTCGCAAAAATTACCGGACAGAAACCATCACAACGCGCTGCGCGCATCTCCATCGCTTCCTTCAAAGTGCGCGCCGGCGATACGGTTGGGCTTCAGGTGACGCTGCGCGGCGCGCGGATGTACGATTTTCTCGACAAGCTGATCCACATCGCATTGCCGCGTACGCGCGATTTCCGTGGCCTCGCCCCAAGCGCCATCGATGCGATGGGCAATCTCACCATCGGGATTAAAGAACACACTATTTTCCCGGAGACGAGCGATGAGGATCTAAAAGATGTCTTCGGTCTCGCCATAACCATCGTTACCACCGCCTCGACCAAGGCCGAAGCCGAGGCGTTTCTGCGCCACCTCGGTTTGCCGCTCATCGTTGACTCGAGCGTAAAACGCTGATACTCTGGAGCAACGCTCCTCGGAGCTTTATTTTTTGTGGCAAAAAAATCCCAGCTAGCACGATACGCCAAAAAGGCGAAGCTCGTGAAGAAGTACGCGGTCAAGCGTGCGGCTTTGAAGCTGACTGGTGATTTTGAGGGCCTCCAAAAGCTCCCGAGAAACTCTTCGCCGGTGCGTCTCAAGAACCGTTGTGCGATTTCCGGTCGTTCGCGCGGTTACATGCGCGTCTTCGGGCTCTCGCGCATCCAGTTCCGCGAGCTCGCGCGCGAGGGAAAAATCCCGGGCGTTAAAAAAGCATCATGGTAAGCGACCGCGTCGGCGATTTCATCATCCGTCTGCAAAATGCCGCGCGCATCGGGAAGCGCGACGTCGGCGTGCCATATTCCGGGCATCTTCTCGCCATTGCAAAGAAGCTGAAGGAACTCGGTTTCCTTTCCGCAGTCGAAGTGAAAACGCAAGAAGGCGAAGGCGTGAAGAAGCTGTTTACCGTGACGCTCGCCTACGACGACCGCGGACTCCCGAAATTGCGCGGCGTGAAGCGCGTGAGTAAACCCGGCCGGAGGCTCTACGCGGCGCATACGGCCGCGCATCGGGTGAAGGGCGGTACCGGCGCGCGCATCCTTTCCTCCTCAAGCGGCATTATTTCGGATAGAGAGGCGCGCAAGAATAAGGTCGGCGGCGAAGAGCTTTTCGAAATCTGGTAATACGGATACTACTATGAGTCGCCTCGCAAAAAAGCCGATAACGATAGGGAAAACCGCAGTTCTCGTGGAGAACGGAGTACTTTCTGTGAAAGGCACCAAAGGCGCGCTTACCAAGCGCATACACCCCGCGGTCGCCATCACGGTCGATGAGAGCGGCATCTCAGTCGTGCCGAAAGATCGCTCGCGCCTCGCCAAGGCGCTCACCGGCACTTTCGCTTCGCATGTGAAAAACATGATGGCCGGCGTCGAAACGCCCTACGTGAAGAAACTCATTCTCGAAGGTGTCGGCTACCGTGTCGAAGTCAAAGGGAGCGATATCGTCCTGTCCGTCGGTTTCTCGCACACGGTCGCGCTCAAGATACCCGCGGATGTCTCGGCGACGGTTGAGAAGAACGTCATAAAAATCGAAAGCATAAACAAAGAGTCACTCGGGCAATTTGCGGCGAACATACGACGCGTGAAGCCGCCCGAGCCATACCTGGGGAAGGGTATTCGCTACGAAGGCGAAGTAATCCGCCGCAAACAAGGCAAGAAAGCCGCTTAATTTTCTGTATATGAATCACGGATCAAAAACAAACACAGAACTACGCGCTCGCCGCCGCACTCGCATCCGAGCGCTTGTCAAAGGAACCGCGTCGCGCCCGCGCCTCGCGGTCTTCAAGAGCAACCGCTTCGTCTCGGCGCAACTCATTGACGATACAGCGGGCAAGACCATCGTTGCCGCGCACGGGCGCGAGTTTAAAGGCGCGCAATCCCTGCAGGCAGCATCGGTCGGCGAGGCTATTGCACGGAAAGCACAGGCAACCGGTATCACCACGATTGTCTTTGATCGTGGCGGCTATCGCTATGGCGGGCAGGTTAAGGCGCTCGCGGACGCAGCTCGCGCGGGCGGACTCATTTTTTAATATTTATGATCGACGATACACAATTGTCACAGGAGCAGGAAACGGAGCAGCCGGTGGACGCCGCAGCTTCTACTGTAGAAAGTCCGGTCGAGACGGATGCTTCGGCTGTCGGGAACGTGTCCGTCGAGCCCGTTTCTGAAGAACCGCTACCTGCCGCAAATGCACGTCCCGAACGAGGCGGTAGGGGACCGGTGCGCTCGCGGGCGCCACGCGGGGGCGCCCGAGCCCGCGCTCCGCGCGAGCGCGGAGAGTTTGAGCAGGTCACCATAGATGCGCGGCGCGTTGCGCGCGTGATGGCGGGCGGTCGCCGTTTCAGTTTCAGTCTCGTGGTCATCATTGGCGATAAAAAAGGTCGCGTGGGCGTGGGACTTGGGAAAGGGGTCGATACGGCGCTTGCCATAGACAAAGCGACACGCGATGCGAAGAAACATCTCTTTACGATTGCCCGCACGGCCTCAGGCTCGATTCCGCATCAGGTGGAAGCAAAGTATGCTTCTTCCACGGTCGAGATCATTCCCTCAAAGGGCCGCGGGATCGTCGCAGGTTCGGCAATGCGCACCGTGCTCGAGCTCGGCGGCGTTACTGACGTCGTGGCAAAAATCCACACACGTTCGAAAAACAAACTCACCATCTCGCGCGCGACGGTCGCCGCGCTCAAAAAGTTGCGCTTGCCCGAGCAGAGGAGCGCGCAGTAATATTTTCCTATGCAACTCAATTCACTCGTTCCGCGCGCAAAACGTCGCCTGTCCGTAGCGGTCGGTCGCGGTGGCAAGCGCGGTAAAACAAGCGGTCATGGCGGGAAAGGACAGACTGCGCGCGCCGGGCACAAAATCCGTCCCGAAGCGCGCGATCTCATAAAAAAGCTCCCGAAACGTCGCGGTCACGGCAAGAATCGTTCGCGCACGGTGCGGATGGATAAAACGAACGTTTCAGCGGTGAATATCGCGGCGCTCGAAATGGCATATAATGCCGGAGAGACGGTCTCTCCTGCTTCATTGCTTGCAAAGGGGCTTGTGCGGCGCGCCAAAGGGCGCGCGCCTGCGGTGAAGATACTCGGCACCGGTGCGCTCACGAAAGCGCTCACGGTCAAAAACTGCGCGCTCTCTGCCGTCGCCCGCGCCGCAATTCTCGGGGCCGGCGGCACACACAATGCTTAATTCTTTCGTCCATAAATTAAAACTCGCTTTCGGCGACTCAGAGATACGGCGTCGCATCCTGTTCCTTGCGGCGGCCCTCGCGCTTTTCCGCCTCCTTGCCGCAGTGCCGATCCCGGGAGTGAACAAGGCCGCGCTCGCGGCGTTCTTTGCGAACAATCAATTTTTCGGCCTTCTGAATATTTTTTCGGGCGGCGGCCTTTCGCAGCTCTCGATAGTCATGCTTGGTGTAGGCCCCTATATCACCGCTTCGATAATCATGCAGCTCGGTACCATCATATTCCCGCAGGTGAAGCAGGCTTACTTTGAGGAAGGGGAAGCAGGGCGCGCGAAGTTTATCGAATGGAGTCGTCTTCTCACCGTCCCCATCGCCGTTTTGCAGGCCGTCGGTTTCTTGTTTCTTCTTGAAAACCAGGGCGTCATAGCGCGCTTGGATTCCGTATCGCTCATTGCGAACATAACGCTTGTCGCGGCAGGCTCCATGCTCCTCATGTGGATCGGCGAGCTCGTCACCGAATTCGGTATCGGCAACGGCGTCTCACTTATCATTCTCGCCGGTATCCTTTCGCGCGTGCCCGCCGGAATTTCCGAGACCATTTTCGCTTCCACCGCCGCGAATATCCCCAGCTATCTCGCGTTCCTTATTCTCGCGCTCGCGATGATTTACGCGGTCGTTGTCGTGTCCGATGCCGAGCGCTCGATACCGATCGCCTATGCGCGACAGGTGCGCGGCGCGGCACTCGCGCAGGGCGCAGCAACATATCTCCCTATCCGCCTCCTGCAGGCAGGTGTGATCCCGATCATCTTCGCCCTTTCGCTCCTGCTTCTGCCGCAGATGGCGCTTTCAATGCTTGCAGCTGCGCATATTTCGTTCGCCTCCGGCGCGGCGCTCTGGTACACCGCCTTCCTGTCCAATCCGTGGAAGTACGGTGCCGTATACTTCACGCTCGTCGTACTCTTTACCTATTTCTACACCGCGGTCACCTTCGAGCCGCACCGTGTCGCGGAGGATCTCCAAAAAACGGGAGCGTTCGTCCCCGGAGTACGTCCCGGTCGCGAGACCGAGGAATATATCGGGAAAGTGGTAAACCGCGTTACGCTCCCGGGCGCCGCTTTCCTCGGCCTTCTCGCGGTGGCCCCTTCAATCATCCAAGGGCTTACCGGCATCACGACATTGGTATTGGGAGGAACAGCGCTTCTTATCGCAGTGCAGGTAGCCCTTGATCTGGCTCAAAAGATCGATGCGCAAGTTTCGCTTCGGGAATACTAAAACTAAAAATGCTAGAGTGGACGGATGGATACGCACTCCAAGAGCACTTCCGCAGAAGGTCATGAGGGAGCGCATACCGTTTTCTTCATCGGAAAACCGGGTTGCGGCAAGGGCACGCAAGCGAAGCTGCTTTCTCAGGCAACCGGCTGGGCAGTCATTTCAGCCGGTCAGCAGTTTCGGGGAATAGCCGCTCTCAATACCAGAGTCGGCCGGAAAATTAAGTCCGAAATGGAGGCCGGGCTTCTTGCGCCGCACTGGTTCGCGATGTATCTCTTTCAGAAGGCGCTTTTTGCGCTTCCGGACGGCACGAGCGTCATCTTTGACGGATTCAACCGTAAGCTGCCCGAGGCTGAACTTATTCTCGAATCTCTCTCGTGGCTCGCGCGGCCGTTCTTAATTTTCGATATCCGCATATCTGATGAAGAAGTGCATCGCCGTCTCGCGGGCCGTAAAGAAACCGAGGGCCGGCAAGATGATGCGGTCGTCGGCGAACGGTTGAAAGAATACTATGCGCATACCGAAGCGGCGGTGGAAACGTTCCGAAGAGCGGGCGTGCTCGTCGACATACAAGGCGAACAGTTGCCGGAGCAGGTTGCAAAGGATATTCGCGCGGCGCTCGCCCGCGTGTCCTTATCATGATAATCAAGAACGACACTGAACGGGCGAATCTTATCGAAGCGGGGAAACGTCTCGCCGCCGTGCTTCGCGCGCTCCGTGGTGCCGTCGCGCCCGGAGTGACATCTGAAGAACTCGACGATAGGGCGGAAGAGCTCATCCGCGAGGGCGCTGATGAACCGGTGTTTCTCGGCTATACGCCCGAAGGCGCGCATCGCCCGTACCCGGCAACGCTGTGTGTCTCGATAAACGACGAAGTCGTGCACGGCATCCCGAACGAATCGAAAAAAATCCTGAAAAAAGGAGATATCGTCGGGCTTGATCTCGGTCTCGCGCATGAAGGCGTCATCGTCGATGCGGCGATCACCGTGCCGGTCGGACAAACGGATGATGAAACGAAACGGCTCTTGTACGCGACCGAGGAAGCGCTCAAAGCGGGAATCGCGCGCGCCGTCATCGGAAATCATATCGGCGATATCTCGCACGCCATCGCAGAGACAATTGAGCGCGCGGGTTTCAAGGTCGTGAAATCTCTCGGCGGGCACGGCGTCGGCGATCGCGTGCACGAAGAACCTTTCATCCCCAACTATGGGCGCGCGGGAACAGGCTTGGTACTGAAGGAAGGCATGGTGCTCGCGCTTGAGCCGATTTCAAGCGCCGGCAAGGCGGCGGTCATCCTCGCTCCGGACGGGTACACGTACAAAACCAAGGACGGATCCCGCTCCGCGCACTTCGAGCACACCATCTTGATTGAAAAGAACGGACCGCGTATCATTACCGGATAACCGCTCCGCGGCTATTTATTTTTGAAATTATGGCACATAAGAATCCGAAAGAAGAGCGCACCTACGTGATGATAAAGCCTGACGGAGTAAAGAAGGGCCTTGTCGGCGAGATTATCAAGCGTTTCGAGCAGCGCGATCTCAAGATCGTCGCTCTCGAGATGTTTCAGCCGACGTTTGATCAGATCGATACGCATTACCCGAAGGATGCCGCATGGGTGAAGCGTCTCGGCGAGAAGACGCTCGCTACCTATGAAAAGTATCAGTTTGATGCGATGGAAGATTTCGGTACGACCGCGCCGGAAGAGATCGGTCCCGAAATACGGAAATGGCTCGTCGATTACATGCTCTCCGCTCCTCTGGTGAAGATGGTGGTCGAGGGCACGCATGCGGTCGATATGGTGCGCAAGATCTGCGGTCCGACGATGCCGTATCAGGCCGATATGGGTACCATTCGTGGAGATTTTTCTAACGATTCTCCCGCCATCGCGAATGCCGAAAAACGCGCGGTCGCAAACATCGTTCATGCATCCGAGACGCCCGAGGAGGCGGCGCACGAAATCGAACACTGGTTCGGGAAGAGCACTCTCCACCGCTACAAACGGCACGGCGATTAGAACCCAATTCCAAACCCCCGCTCGGGTATGCGACAGAAAGGAGTACGCCGTCTTTTTCTGCTGAAAAAGCGGCTCGCTCTCGCCCCGTCGGGCTCCGAGAGCCTCTTTCTGTCGCATACCCCTCGCGGGGAAGCGGGGGTTTTGAAATGGTTTTAGAAAAAAAGAGTATACTGGTACCGGAGTCGTTCTTAAAAACGCAACTTGCCTCATTTTCGGGAGCTTTGCATTCAGGTACGCTTGGTGAATTCCGCAGGGAAATCCGATAGCCGCCATTCGGGCACCCACCTGGCAGAATAAAGTTGCATCAGGGAACGGCTCCGTACAAAATCCCGTCTTAGTGAGACGGGATTTTGTACGGAGCCGTGGTACATTGCACGCATGTCATTGCGGCTGAGTTTCTATGGCGGCGCGGGGAAAGTTACCGGCTCGAATTTCTTAATCGAAGGAGCGCGCGGGCGAGTTCTCGTCGATTGCGGCATTGAACAAGGAGCCGACTTCTGCGAAGCGTGCGTGTACGGACCGTTTCCCTATGAGGTGAAAACAATTGACGCACTTGTTCTCACACACGCGCATCTTGACCACGTCGGACGCATACCACAACTCGTTCGGCGCGGCTTTCGCGGAAAGATTTTTATGACACCTCCCACGAAAGATATAGCCGAGCTCATTTTGCGCGATTCGGTCGGCATCCTTCGTCAGGATGCCGAGCGTCGCGGAGCGGAGCCGCTCTACGAGGAACAGGATGTCGGCGCGGCGTTCGCGCTCTTCGAAACGCTTGAGTACCACACGGAAAAAGAAATCACGCCCGGGCTTACCGGCTATTTGCGCCCTACGGGCCACATCCTCGGCTCCTCGAGCGTACGGATCAAGGATGAAGAAGGAGTCACGGTCGCAGTTACCGGCGATATTGGCAATTCACCCTCTCCGCTCTTGCCCGACTGGGAGCCGGTCTCAGACGCCGACGCTCTTGTCATGGAGAGTGTTTACGGCGACCGGCTCCACCCGCCGCACGAGGAACGCGTGGCGCTCCTGCGCGATACGCTCAAGCGCGCCGTCGGCAAAGGCGGTACGGTGCTCATTCCCGCCTTTTCGCTCGAGCGTACGCAACTTATGCTCTATGAACTCTCCAATTTCTTCGCGGCGGGAGAACTTCCGAAGGTGCCGGTCTTTCTCGATTCGCCGCTCGCTATCCGCGTGACGGAAGTGTATGAGAAATGGGGGCCGACCTACTTCAAGAGCGCTGCCGAGGAAGAAATGAAGAAAGAAAAAAGCCTTTTTGAATTTCCGTTTTTGCATAAAACGCTTTCGCACGCGGAGTCGCGGGAAATAGAGAAAACACCCAACCCGAAAATAATCATTGCCGGCGCAGGAATGAGTCACGGCGGCCGCATCGGCCTCTGGGAAGCGAAACACCTCCCTGATCCCTCCACAACCCTCGTTATAGTCGGTTACCAGGCCCCAGGAAGCCCGGGGCGGCGTATGGCAGAGGGCGCGTCCTCAGTACGCCTGAATGGCCACGCCGTGCGCCTGCGGGCAAAAGTAGAAATCCTCGAAGGATGGTCAGCGCACGCTGATCGCGATGAGCTTCTCAAGTTTGCCGAAGCGGCGCTTTCAGGGAAGCGCACGAAGGCTATTTTCACTGCCATCGGCGAGCCTTCCGCCGAACGTTTTCTTGCGCAGCGTATTCACGACTATCTCGGCGAGCGCGCCATTGTCCCCGAGGTGGGGGAGACATGGGAAATTACTAAAGACTCAGTGAAGAAAGTCTAAGGACTTAACTTTTGTATTAAAAAAGAAAAGCGCCGTTTCCAGCTTACGCTGGGCGTGCGCTTCTCGCAGGATTCATGCCACATGCTCTGACCTTCCGGCAATGTTGCATGCCAGATGTCCCCGCGCGCATTCGTCACACACGGGAATGATGGTGGCGTGCTTTCTGCTCTTCAGGCCAAAAGCAAAGAGACAAACAAGATGCCGTCCCAGCCATTCGAAATATGTCTCGCTCGGCTTCATATCGCGGATGGCATAGTGCATCTCGCCCATTTCGCCCTTGCAAATTGAACAGTTCATGCTCACTTCTCCTCGTTGTCGTAGTGCGGAGCGCACGAATACCGTTGCGTATTATACGGTATTTCCCCGGAGAAGCAACGTATCACCCGCTACCGGATGCGGACACGTTTATGCTACCTGTTCGGCTATGCGTGTGAAAATTTCGGGATGCTCGGCCGCGACGGTCGCGAGGACCTTACGATCAAGGAGAATGCCGTTCTTTTTAAGCTTGTTGATGAAAACGCTGTAGGAAGGATGGCCACTTTCGCGAATGACGGCGTTCAGCCGGACAATCCAAAGCTGTCGGAAATCGGTCTTCTTGTCGCGGCGGTGAGCAAAAGCATATTTACCCGCGTGCAGGAGCGCCTCGTGCGCATAGCGCTCTTTCTTCGAACGCACACCACGGTAGCCTTTCGCTCTCGCGAGAATATTCTTTCGGCGTTTCTGCGCCAACACACCCCCTTTCACTCGTGCCATACGAAATAAATATTTAAATACGGTTAATTTAATTACGCGCCCGGAAGGAAACGTTGCCGGACCTTCGCAGAGAGCGCGAGGGAAACCGACCGGCGTTTTGAGCGTCGTTTCCCGCTGCTTTGTTTTGCGTTGAAATGGTCCTGGCCTTTCGCACGCGCAATCAGTTTACCCGTGCGCGTCACGCGAATCCTTTTTGAATATGATTTATTTGTTTTCATCGTTTTGTTTCTGTTCTTTCTCGCGTTTTTGCTGAGCGATAAGATCGCGCTCAATGACGCCGGCGAAGCCTTTCGGACTCCTCGTAATCGGTTCGGCGACTTTATATGCATAGGGAATGCGCAGGAGGAACTTCTCAAGGCGCTCCTTAAGAAACTCCTCGCCCATGCCTTTATAGCGGCCTTTTAGGAAGAGCTCGGCGCGCACTCGGTGCCCTTCAGCGAGCCACTCTGCCGCCTTTTTTGCCTTGAGGAGCATGTCGTTGTCACCGGTACCCACCTTTATCTGGATCTCCTTGGTCTCCGATATCTTGACCTTTGCTTTCGCTACCTTTTCTTTTTTACTACGCTCGTATTCGAATTTACCATAATCCGTAATCTTCGCAACGGGTGGAACCGCCGAAGGCGAAATCTCAATAAGATCAAGTCCGGCGCGCCTTGCCGCTTCCAGAGCCTCGGAAAGCTGGAGAATACCGAGATTTTCTCCTTCCGCACCGATGACGCGCAATTCTTGCGCGCGGATCTCATTATTTATGCGAAGTCGATCTGTAGCCACTGGAAGTGACCGGAGTATAGCATAAAGAGTGTAGGATACACAACTTATTTTGAGAGCTGGCCGGGATTGGAGAGGATGATTTCCGCTTTGTTCCGATAGGAAGAAATTTTACCCGTAAGGGTGATGACTGTCCCGGTATAGCGCGCAAGATCGCCAAATTTCTTTACGTCATCGGCGAAGATGACGCCCGAGAACGGACAATTTTTATAGTCGGTACAAAAATCAAGAAAAACAGTACCGCGTGTCGAAGCATAGGTATTCACGAGCCGGCCCCGTACCGAGGCAACCGAACCGATGTGGGCGGCCGCGTCGGCATAACCGATGACACCGATAGAAACGGGCGCGGCCGCTCCCGCGGCCGCGCTGGTGCCTTTATAGGCGTCAAAGAGACGCCTCAACATATTTTCGTACGTTTGCCGTAGTGTCGGATCCGTACCGATCTCAAGAATTTCATCGTTCAAAGTCGTCGCGGAGTTTGTCCAGTTATAACTGCCGAGCGCATACGCCGAGTCGGTGACAATCGCTTTGATATGCATGATGCCGTTCCCGCTCTCATGTTTCTCGGTTCTAACGGGAATACCGGCCGCAACGAGTTCTTTGATGATCGGCTTATCGTAGCTGTTCGCGCTCTCTCCGGCGTCGACGAGTCCACGTACTTCAACGCCGCGCTCTTTCGCCGCGACCAGAGCATCTGCGATATCTTTGAGTGTGAACTCATACATTGCGAAATAAATGCGGCTCTTTGCGGCATCGATGAGCGAGATGATCTCCTTGTCATTTTGTTTCGCGTCAAGACTATAGATGACGCGTGTAGAGCCTGCAGGCGGCGCAGATACGGTGACGGCGGGGATGCTCGGCGCGGCGCCCTGTGCCCCGCCGGAATGCCCCGCCGTGTATCCCGCCCCGCCTGCGGTAAACGTGAGCACCGCCGCTACCGCCGAGCGAATAATTTTCTGATTCATCGGTTTAGTATACCGGCAAGTTATCCCCACCTCCGAGTCCCTAGGGATAGAGTACGGTATA
The DNA here is from genome assembly GCA_021778295.1 of bacterium. GTDB lineage: Bacteria > Patescibacteriota > Minisyncoccia > Phycocordibacterales > Phycocordibacteraceae > C7867-001. The sequence goes on along the minus strand of JAJYCP010000002.1, from coordinate 52,174 downwards.
ACCCATACACCATAACAGAATGCCGCTATGAAAATTGTCGCCCTCTCAGGAAGTTTGCGAAAGGATTCTTACAACACGATGCTTCTACGAGCATGTGCGGAGCTTGCTCCCTCGGGCATGGAGATTGAAGTGGTAGGTATCGGCGATCTGCCGCTCTACAATTCCGATCTTGAAGCGGCGTATCCCCCCGCCGCGCAGGCGCTCAAAGATGCGGTAAATGCAGCCGACGGTCTCATCATCGCGACGCCGGAGTACAATCGCTCGATTTCAGGCGTCTTGAAGAACGCTATTGATTGGTTGAGCCGGCCGTACGGACAAAACTCTTTCGCCCGCAAGCCGGTACTCGTCGCCGGTGTTTCGATAGGAAAGATCGGCACTGCCGTCGCACAGAGCCACTTGAAGCAAATCATGACGTATCTCGACGCAAATCTCATCGGCCAGCCGGAACTGTATCTCGGGCCTGCCGCCGAGCTCTTTGATGCGTCGGGGCAACTCACGAACGACTCGACGAAAGAACTGCTCGCGAAAGCGCTCGGCACGCTCTTGGAACGCGCGTCATAGTACTCGGTGCTCCCGTGCGTCCGCGCCCGTATTCAATCCGTTCTTTTTTGCGCGCCGTGCGAGAAGGTTATGACGGCCGGTAAAGAAGAGCAGCAGGAGGAAAAGGAGCGCGACGCCCCACCGCACGGAACCGATCCACGTTGAAGTGAAATTCCCGAACCAGTAAGAAGTTGAAAAAAGTATAGTTGTCCACATCGACGTCGCGACGATTGCCGTGAGCACGAACGTTGAGAGCGGCGAACGGAAAAAACCGCTTGCGGTATAGGTTGGAAGTCGCGAGCCCGGAATGAACCGAGCCGTAAAGACAGTGAGCACATACCGACTTTCAAGCCAGGTACGAAATGGCGCGACGAACTCATGATCGACATATCGTCCGAGCCGGGGATGCGTGCTTGCGAGCCATCCGAGACAGTAGAGACCGATGTCGCCGAGTATGATGCCGGCATAGAGAGAAAGAAGCGCGAGAGGCACTCCGATGGTGCCGTCGGCCGCGAGCACGCCAACGATGACGGTAGTCGGATCCTCGAGTATAAATGTGCCGAGGATGATGACGAGCGACAAGGTTACCGAACTGCCGATCGCGCCGCCGATAAGGTGGGAAAGAAAGAGAGAAAGGGGCATGTGAACCGCTTCAGTGTAGCAAATTCTTGCGCGAAACGTGCGATATGCCAGAAGCGTATTAGAATAGCGGGTATGCCGCCCGAGATGACCGATGAAGAAATCGTCCGCCGGACGCTGCTCGACAAAGAAGCGTTTACGCCCCTCATCGAACGGTATGAAGCGAAACTCACCCGCTATCTCGAACGGCTGGGAGTCGGCGTCCACGAAGATTGCGAAGATATCCTGCAGAATGCCTTTATCAAGGCATACAGGAATCTCAACAGTTTCGACCAGACACTCGCGTTTTCCTCGTGGATGTATCGTATTGCCCACAATGAAGCGATGAGTTTCTTCCGCTCCCGGCATGCGCGGCCGCAAGTGGTGCTCGACGAAGGGAGCGAAACGCTTCTGACGGAATTGCGGGATGAGAATTCGGATACAACGCATCTGGCGGAGCTTCGGCTCTCACGCGAGGAGCTCGCGAAGGCATTCACGGTGCTCACGCCTTTGCAACGCGACGTTCTCACGCTCCGTTTTTTTGAAGATCGGTCATATGCCGAAATATCCGATATTCTCGAAGTGCCAACGGGGACGGTCTCAACACTCTTATATCGCGCAAAACGGGCGCTGCGCGAGGCGCTTCCAGAACCATTTTCACCATGATGATGCACGACGACCATAAAGACGATCAGCTTGCCCAAAAGGTACTTGAACGTATTAGCGGCGAACATCTTGTTCCGCGCCCGCGCTGGGAATTCATATTCAAGAATTATTTTTTCTGGATATTCGGCGCGTTCGCGGTCGCTTTAAGTGCGCTCGCATTTTCCGCGATGCTCTTCGATATCCAGAACGTTGACTGGCGTCTCTCAGCCGCCACGCACGCGAACTTTCTCGCCTTTTTCCTTGAGGCAGCGCCCTTCCTCTGGGCGGGCGCCCTCATACTCTTCATACTCGTCGGTTATGTAAATGTACGCCGGACGGCACATGGATATCGCTATTCACTCGCCGTCATCGCGCTCGGTGCAGTACTCGCTTCTCTCGTACTGGGCAGCGCCCTTTACGCGAGCGGTCTTGGCGGCGAGATCGAGGAAGCGATTGGCGACCACCCGCCCTTTTACCGTCCCATCCTTGTTGAAGAGCGCTCCTGGTGGCTTGCACCGGAAAAAGGCCTCTTAGGCGGGCGCGTGATCTCGCTTGCGCCGGATAACACTTCTTTCGCACTCCGTGACTTTAAGGGACATTTGTGGCAAGTCGAAGCCGGCGACTTGCGCAATACTGATTTTGCAGCCGTTCTGCGCGGCGGCATTGTCCGTATCGTCGGCGTACCCGTCGCGGCGACCAGTTCAACTTTCCACGCTTGTTTTGTATTCCCTTGGGAGATTCGATACGGTTTTTTCGGTAATTTCTTCCATACGCCGTCCCCGCCGCGCCCGCCGCTGTTCGCGTCCACCAGTGAACGAAGCGTCACGACGCCGCGCAGTGAAATATGCAAAGGCATTCGCCCTTACCGGCAGCTTCGCAGCATTGACGAGACCAGTTTCTAGCTTTTGCAGACGCCCCTAGTGAGCGGCTCTATGGTTCCCGAAGATAACGCGAATGGTGCTACACGCGCGCCTGTGACGCGCGCGTGTCGTCACATGGCATCATCATTATGCACAGGCAGCGGCATGTGCGGCCCTCTCCCTGCCTGAAAGGGGTATGCTTTATCGTAGCGCTCCGCCTTTCGGAGCCGCTTTAGCAGCCTAATGGCTTGTATGGCGAAAACGCTCTCCCTCATATTCGGTGCCATCTTGGTACTCCTCGGGCTTCTCGGGTTTATTTCAAATCCGCTCATTGGCGCCAATGCGCTATTCGTAGCAGACGGCGCGCACAATCTCATCCACATCATTCTCGGCGCGATCTTGCTTGCGGTCGCCTTTTGGGCCAGCGAGAGTTCCGTACTATGGCTCAAACTCATCGGCGTAATCACGTTTCTCCTTGGTCTCATAGGGGTCTTCACTGTCCCTGCTATCGGCGGGACGCTCTTGGGCATTGCCGGTACGAATTGGGCTTCGAACTGGCTCAATCTCATCGTTGGTGTGCTTATATTTGCCGCCGGGAAATACGGCAAGGATGATATGCGAAACGTCATGCCGCCGGTGCACTCTTCAGGCCCACAGCCCCAGATGTAAGATGTAATACGAAACGGCATCTAGACCCCATCTCAAAACTCTAGGCGACGCGAGGGGTATGCCGCAGGAAAGGGCTCTCGGAGCCTGACGAGGCGAGAGCGAGACGCTTTTTCAGCAGAAAAAGACGGCGTACCTTTCCTGCGGCATACCCGAGCGGCGTTTTGAAATGGGGTTCTAGCAAAACGGATCTCAGTTTTTCCGTTCCCCACGGCGCCCTTGTGCACCGATACGATGGCGCGTATTGTAACGGGGTATGAAACGCGCCGGGGTCGTATGCATCCTTTTTCTCGCGTTCGCCGGTCTTGCGGATTCTTCCTATATCGCCCAACACGAGGTGAGCGGAACGCCGCTCCTCTGCAATATCAGCAATCTTTCAGGGTGCAACATAGTTGCGACAAGCCCGTATTCGCATCTTTTTGGTATCCCGCTCGCCGTATACGGCATTGTTTTTTACGGGATTATTTTTGTTCTTGCCGCGCTCGAGCTTGTTATTTTTGACCGGCTCCTGCGCCGCTTTTTGCAGGGAATGGCGTTCATCGGCGTCATTGCATCGCTCTACTTCACGCTCGTCCAAGTGTTCATCATTGGCGCACTCTGCGTCTACTGTCTTGCCTCGGCCGGCATCGCGCTCCTTATGATGGTTTTTGCGAGCATTATTGAGCCGGTACGCGGGACCACAAAACACATGCCGCCGCCATCACGGCATTTCTCGATGCCACCCGCATCCTGAAACTTGTATGCAACGCATTTTTATTCCCCTGCTCGCTTTTCTTCTCCTTCCTGCGGGCGCTCTTGCCGCAAGTGCGCCCGCGTCCTTTGTCGGAGCGCATTCGCTGCTTGTTGCAAGCTCTTCACCGGGGAATGTGTATGCGACCGGCGTTTCGGTCGTACTTACCGCGCCGGTCGCCGGAGATTTTTCAGCCTTTGGCGGTTCGATTATTACTGCAGCGCCGGTCGCCGGCGACGAGCTGCTCATTGCCGGTTCAATAAGCTCGCGCGCGCAAATTTCCGGAGATTTTCGCGCGGCCGGCGGAAGCGTAAACATTGAAAAACCCGTCGCCGGCGATCTTATTGCCTTCGGCTTCTCCGTATACGACACGGGCCATGCCGGGGGAAGTGTCTTCGTTGTCGCTGCGAACGCCGCCCTATTGAACGGCGCTTCAGGCCCGGTCACCGTTTATGGAAATACCGTTTCGCTCGCCGGCGACTTCGCGGGCAACGTTACCGTCGCGACAAGCGGCCATCTCACGCTCGCACCGGGCACCATCATCCGCGGTAAGCTCTCCTACGAAGCGCCAGACGTCGCAACGATTCCGGCGTCTGCGACGATACTCGGCGGCGTCACCTACAAAAATGCATCGTACATACCGGACTCCGGCGCTTCGCGCGCGCTCGCATTCGTGAGCATGGGTGTGTTCCTGCTGGTGCGCATTCTCGGCGCGCTCATTCTTGCGGGTCTTTTGGCCGGACTTTTCCCGAAGCTTGCAGAAGCGGTTACTGAACGCGCCTATCGAGAGCGCCCGCGCAGCATTCTCCTGACGATGCTGCTTGGTTTTGCGGCGTTTGTCGTCACGCCGGTCCTCTTCCTTATGCTCGCGCTTACGTTTGTCGGCATCGGTCTCGCTTTCTTGCTCCTTTTCGCCTACGCCCTCATGGCGCTCCTCGCGCTCATGTATGCGGGCATTCTTTTCGGCAGCGTGCTGGTGCGGCGTTTCTCCGGACGCGTCACCGTGCTTTGGCGAGACGGGGTTCTCGGCATGCTCGTGCTCTCGCTCATCGTGCTCGTACCATTTGTCGGCCCCCTCATTGTGCTCTTCTTCACTCTTTTCTCTGCCGGGACGCTCCTGCTGCTTTTCTTTAATTTTGCGTTCCCGCGCGAAGAACATACGCCTGAAATGCTATAATACGAGCGATGAAAATGCCCGAAATCGGCTCACCAGCGCCGCGCTTTACGCTCAGCGACCAAGAAGGAAAGGAACACACGCTCGGCGGATACGCGGGGAAGTGGGTACTCTTGTATTTCTATCCGAAGGACGACACCCCGGGCTGCACTATCGAAGCGTGCGCCATCCGTGACCAGTTCAAAGATTTTAAAGATATCGGGGCAATAGTGCTCGGCGTTTCGACCGACAGCGTTGCGAGCCACAAAAAGTTCGCCGACGCGTATGCGCTCCCTTTCACGCTTCTTTCCGATGTGCACAAGGAGGTGGTCGGCAGGTACGGTGTGTTCGGGGAAAAGAAATTTATGGGGAAAACCTATATGGGCACAAACCGCACCTCATTCCTTATCGACCCGTCGCTCACTATCGCCAAAGTGTATGAGAAGGTGAAACCCGAGACGCATGCCGCCGAAGTCATTGCCGACCTCAAGGCGCTCGGCGCATGAACGGATATTCCTCGCGCGCGGGGCGGAAGGAGCGCGCCCGGGAAATCGTTGCGTATCTGAAAAAAGCGTATCCGGAGCCCGCAAGCGAGCTCGTATACCGGACGCCGTTTCAGTGTGTCGCCGCGGTCATCCTCTCCGCCCAGTGCACCGATAAAGCGGTTAACAAGTTGACCGGGACGCTTTTCAAAAAATATAAAACCCCGCTTGATTTCGCACGTGCAAAACCCGCCGTTTTTGCGCAAGAAATCTCATCCATTCCGTTTTTCCGTACCAAAGCGAAGGCGATTATCGAAGCGGCGAAAATGATCAATAAAAAATATGACGGTACCATCCCGCAGACCGCCGCAGAGCTTACCGAATTGCCGGGCGTCGGTTACAAGACGGCGCACGTCGTCCTCGGCGAGCTGTACGGTATCTGGGAGGGTATCCCCACCGATACGCACGTAAAGCGTTTCGCGAAGCGTTTCGACCTTACCGATGCCGATGACCTGACGAACATATCGAAGGATCTCGAAGCGCTCATACCGAAAAGAGACTGGAAGTACGTAAATAACGGTCTCGTCCTCTATGGCCGGTACGTATGTCCCGCCCGTCCGCACGAGTGTGCGGCGCACCCCTTGACGAAGCTCTGGCCGCCAGCCGCCCGGCGGTGGCCGAAGGCGACATAAGAAGTAAGGTACTATGGCGGCATGGAAAAACGTCCGGTAGCCGCTTTCGACATTGACGGGACGGTATTCCGCTCATCTCTGACTCTCGAACTCGTCGAGCGTCTCATTGAAAAAGGAATATTCCCGGAGGAATCACGCGCGCTCTACGAGAGGGAACGCGCACGCTGGCTTGACCGGGAAGGCGATTATCAAGCGTATGTCGATAAAGTCGTTGAAGTCTTCCAAAAACAGATAAAAGGAGTTCCGTTTGCGGCAGTGGCAGACGCCGCCGGAGAAATTATCGAGGAAAAAAAGAACCGTGTCTATCGCTACACGCGCGACCTTATCAAAGATCTGAAAGGAAAGGGTTATTATCTCCTCGCCATCTCGCATTCGCCGAAATTTATCGCCGACGGGTTCGGCTATGAGGCGGGATTCGATAAGGTCTATGGATTTTTCTTTACTTCGGGCCCCTCCGGAAACTTTACGGGCGACGTCGAGGACGGCGATCTCATCCAAAACAAATCGGCGATACTGCAGAGGGCGATGCGCAAAGAAGGTCTGACGTTTGAGGGTTCGATCGGCGTCGGGGACACGGAGAGCGACATTCCTCTTCTTGAGTCGGTTGAAACGGCCATCGCATTCAACCCGAACGGCGCGCTCTACGCGCACGCAAAAAGGCGCGGTTGGAAAATAGTCGTTGAACGCAAAGATGTCGTTTACGAAATTTAGAGCGCTGGTGTGGCGGTACTATCGCGCACGGGGACGGCATACGCTGCCGTGGCGCACAACGCATAATCCGTACCGGATACTCGTCTCTGAAATCATGTTGCAGCAGACGCAGGTGGAACGTGTGCTGCCATTCTATGCGGCATTCATCAAAAAGTTTCCAACGGTACACGTGCTTGCCGCAGCGCCACTCTCTGAAGTTCTCAAAAGCTGGCAAGGACTCGGCTATAATCGCCGGGCGAGCATGCTGCACAAAGCGGCAAAAGAAATCGCGGTGCGCGCAGTGCCGCGCACCGCGCGCGAACTCGAAACATTGCCGGGTATCGGGCCCTATACCGCCCGTGCTATTGCGGCGTTCGCCTACAACCACGATGTCATCGTAGTGGAAACGAACATCCGCACGGCCATTCTGCATCATTTCTTCCCGAAAAGAGAAAACGTTTCCGATACGGAGATAGAACGCATCCTTACGGAGGTGTTGCCTACCGGCAGAGCGAGGGAATGGTACAGCGCACTCATGGACTATGGCGCTTACTTGAAACGTTCGGGTATCTCGCACAATGCGCGGAGCCGGCACTATATAAAACAGACGAAGTTTACAGGGTCTCTGCGCGAGGCGCGCGGAGCAATCCTCCGGGAACTCGCTCGCGGAAGCGCGACGGGCGTACGTCTTACAGGGTTACTCGGGCCGCTCCGGCGCGCGCAGGTCGCGCGTGCTCTCGATGCGCTTTGCGCGGAAGGGCTGATTCGCGCGCAGAGGAGCCGGTACGCGCTCGCGGACTAGAACCCCTCCCACTCGGGCATGCGGCAGAAAGGAGTACGCCGTCTTTTTGTGCTCAAAAAGCGGCTCGTACTCGCCCCGTCGGGCTCCGTAAGCCTCTTTCTGCCGCATGCCCGAACGGGAGTTGAGACGGACCACCCTAGCGGAAATCTTTTATGAAGAGTGTCGTTGCCACACCGACGATGGCGATGAACCCGCCGGTGAGTACGAAGAGGATTTGATAATTACCGAAAAAAAGAATAAAACTTCCCACGATCGGCGCGACAAGATCCGCCAAGGGCCAGATACCGCGGAATATATTCACCGAATTCACGTCTTGTTCGGAGACGCGCCGGAAAAAATGTATTTCGGTCATGCTTTCAACGAGTGCCGCACCGATGCGCGAAACGATAAGGATACCGAGAATCAGGATGAGCGGAGAAGCCGTGGAGAGCACGCCCAGTGAAGCGAGTGCGCCGCCCGCAATGAGAAATCCTGCAAACATGAGCTCTTTGTCGCCGAGAAACCGATCGGCGATCCACCCCGCCGGATATTCGACGAGCACATAGGGTATGAGCATTATCGAGAACATTTTGCCAAGGCTTGACCAGGGTATGCCAAGCGCATCGTGGAGATACACCGGAACGTAGAGCGGCGTCCAAACGTAAAAGAGATACAAGAGAAAATGAGCGAACGTAACCGATGCGAGATCACGGTCATGTAACACGCAAAAGAATGCGTCGCGCATGCGTGATAGTTTTGGGGGTTTACCTTTAGGGAGGGAGCGGGCGGCAAAGAGGACGATAAACGGTACGAGCGCCGCTGAAGCGGCCAGGAATACCCGGCTGTAGTCATTTGAATGCGCGAGAAGCGCACCCATAAGAAGCGGCGCCGCAAGCGCCGCGATGTTCCATGCGGTGAGGAAAGTCGCCCGCACGCGGCCGGTCGTACCCTCCTGCGCGATGGTCGCTTCAAGGAGCAGATCAAGTTCATAGTACAGAAAAGGCTGGAGTGCTACGGTGACGGCGATAAGCAGGATGCCGGCGATAGCGCCGGGAGATGCCGCAAGCGCGAAGAGTGCGACCATTTCCGCGATTGCAAATACAAGCGCGAGCTGTTGCGCGCCATAACGCGCAACCAAACGCGGGAGATAGGGGAAAAATAGAACCGCGCCGAGAGCGCCGAGAGCGATTACAAGTCCGGCATACGCCTCCGGCATGAATGAGGAGAGGTAGGGAAGCAGGATATAGACGATAAGAGTCGCGAAAAGCGAAAAGAAAAAATTCCCGACAGCAAGAATAACACGAGGGCGCATCGCGTCGAGCATACCACGCCAAAAACGCGACTCGCCAGAGAGGCGAGTCGCGTTTTCGTTTACAGGATTACATCCCGATGAGCACGGGAATCACCATCGGCGCCTTATTCGTTCTGGTAAAGAGGAATCCGGCGATCACATCGGTGAGCGTATTCTTTACATAATCAAGGTCGATGGGATTCATATTGCGGGTTGAATCCTCAATCGTCTTCTTAATAAGGATGCGCGCCTCATTCAAGAGATTCTGCGATTCACGCAGATAGATAAACCCGCGGCTGATGATATCGGGCGACTTCCGGAGCTTTCCGGTTTTCAGATTCACGTTTGCGATGATGACGAACATGCCGTCCTTCGCGAGCGACTGGCGGTCGCGGATGACGACTTCCTGCATGTCGCCGATGGTGAAGCCGTCCACCACCATGGGCGCGGACGGCACGCGCTGCTTATGGATGTTCATTCGTTCTCCGTCCTCGATATCGATGACCGTACCGTTGTCCGCAATGACAATGTTTTCTTTCGGAAATCCGGACTGTTCGACGGCTTTCGCATGACAGGTCGTCATCGAACGATAGCCGTACCCCGGCATGAAGAACTTCGGGTGCACCTGCTTGTTGATCCAGACAAGTTCGCCGGTATTGCCGTGACCGGTTGAGTGCACGTCGCTCGAGCGGTAGTGGATGAGCGTCACGTTGTGGCGGTAGAGATTGTCTTTCAATTTCTGCACGGCAATCTCATTGCCGGGAATGACAGACGAGGAGAGCACGATGGTATCGCGCTCGTTCAGACTGATGTATTTGTGCTGTCGCGTGGCAATGCGCATGAGTCCGGCGAATTCTTCGCCTTGCGCACCGGTCGAGAGGATGACGATCTTATCGGGCGGATAATTGCCGACATCTTGCGCCTGAATGAACGTATCCTTATTGACTTTCAAAAGGCCGGTTTTCTCGGCTATCTCGAGATTGGTTTTTATGGAACGGCCCTCAAGGACTATTTTCTTATTGTATTTTTCCGCCGCCTCCATGATGTGGATCATGCGTTCGAATTGCGAAGCGAACGTGCCAATGATAAGCCGTCCCGAGACGGTCTTGATGATATCTTCGAGTGTCTGGATGACGCGTACTTCGGGGATGGAAAAACCGTCTTTCTCGGCATTGGTCGAGTCTGCAATGAGGAAGATGTTTTTATCTTTGCCGATCTCGCCCCAGGTTTTGAACTCGCGTTCGGACGGGGTCGTGCCGTCGTGGTCGAGTTTCAGGTCGCCTGAGATGACGACGTTGCCGTGGGGAGTTTCGATTGAAGCACCCATCGAATCGGGTATCGAGTGGGTGACCGGGAAGAATTTCACCCGGGTTGAGCCGATCGTCATGGTCTGGCCGGCCTCGACGACGATCATTTCAGATTTCGGCACGTCCGGATATTCTTCCTGGCGGCGGGCGATCATTACCGAAGTGAGATTCTGCGTGTAAATGGGCGGCGTGCCGAAACGCGGGAGGATGAACGGAATGCCGCCGATATGATCGAGATGCCCGTGCGTGATGATGACGCCTTTCACGCGCGCCGCATTTTTTTCAAGATACCGCGTATTGGGGAGGATGTAATCGACGCCCGGAGACGTGTCTTCGGAAACGAACTGAAAACCGGCGTCAAAGACGAGAATATCGCCGGTCGCGCCGACTTCAACCGCGATCATGTTGCGGCCGACCTCTTCCGCGCCGCCGAGCGGGATAATGCGGACGGTATTTGCTCCCGCCGGCTCGGGGAAATAGTCCGCGGTGCGGCTCGCGCGCGCAGGCATCGCGGTAGGACGGCGCAGGATTCTTTGGATACGCCGCGTTGCGCCGCCCGGACGGGCCGCGCCGCGTCCGGATGGACGCCCTCCTCGCTCGAAACGTTTCGGAGGGTGGTTATGGCTCGATTGCGCATCGCGCTTTGGGTTCGATCGCGGGTACGGCGAGGCGGGTGCTGGTGCAGGTGCTGGTGATGGATTCATAACGATTGGTTAGTTACTCGGGCTTGCAAAATTAATAAATAAAAGAAAACCCGTACGGAAATAGCTAGTGTTTCTGCTGCGCAAAGAAAGGCCACACCGCGTCGGTTGAACGGTACCAACGCGCGACTGTCGCGAAACGATCCGCGGGGGTGACGATCTGCGGGAGCACGACGCCCTTGAGATCGTTCGGTACCGTGTAGGTGAAATCCGGTGCATAGATGAACGCTGCAGGATAATCCGCGGCGACGATATCCTCGATTTTTTGAAGATCGGCCGCGCGGAGCGCTTGGTCATTGGAACTACGCGCCTCTTCAAGCAGCGTATCGACGGTCTTGTTCGCATAGAGCGCGATATTGAGCCCGGGATCATTCCGTTCCTGAGAATCCCAAAAGGCGTAAAGGTCTTCATCGCGGCCGACGACCATGCCGTAGAGGAGCGCTTCATATTTGCGCGGCCGTATGACGTTCTGCGAAAGATCACCCGGTTGGTACAGCTCGATATTGACCGGAATGCCAAGCCTCTCCCAATAGGTCTTGACGGCGCTTGCGACGTTCTTCAATTCAGGAACATTCGACGTGCGTATGGTGATCGTGCCGAGCGTTTGTTTCGCGCTTGCATTCTTCCAGACGCGCGCATTGCCGTCGTACACCCATCCGGCCGCCTCGAGCACCTGTGCGGCCGTCGCGGTCGGATTTTTCGACTCGGGGATTGCCACCTGCTTCACGGACCCTCCGGGCGGCACCGGCCCCATAATCGCGGTCGCATAACCGCCCAACACCGACTTGATGATGGCGTTCCGATCAAGCGCGAGCGAGAGCGCTTTGCGTACTTCAAGACGCGCATAGACCGGGTTCTCGCTCGGGTTCCAGAACACGCCGAAAATGCGCGCGTAGGGAGCGGTCAGCGCGCCCTTGCCGCTCACGCCATACGCGCTCTCGACGGCGCCGCTTGCAAGCGCACTCGCGAGATCTTCGGTACGCGAATAGAAATTGAAGCGGATGCCGTCGAGATAAGGCCGGCCGAACACATAGTACGGATTCTCGGCGAGCGATACGCTTTGAATGAGTCCGGAAGCATCGCGCGAGATACTCGCAATCTTGAACGGTCCGGCTCCCACGGGATTCGTTTCAAGATTGGAAAAGGGAAACTCTTCGCTTGAGATATTCTGCCAGAGGTGCGCGGGGAGGATGCCCAAGGTCGTCAATCCGAGAAACGGTTCATACGGTTTCGCGAGCGTAAAGCGTACGGTACGCTGGTCGACCGCGAGCACGTTAACGCCGGACCAGTCCGCGTATTCCGGACTTTTGAGCCCAGAGTTTTGCGCTTCGTTCACCGTGAAGACGACATCAGCCGCCGTGACGGGCGTGCCGTCGGAGAATTTCGCGTCTTTGCGCAAGATGAAGGTGTACGTTTTCCCATCGGGGGATATGCTGTAACTTTTTGCGAGCACCGGTACGAGCGTTCCGGTGCCTGAGAGGCCCATGAGGCCGGCATACGTGAGCGCGGAGAGGTCGCGGTCGGCGTCGCTGATGGCAAGAAGAGGATTTATGAATCGCGGACTTCCCACCTCGCCCTCAACGAGCGTGCCGCCGTAACTGGGTACGCGGACAAGCAGAGATTGTTCGAGCGCGTACAGGCTCGAAATCGACGCAATGCCGACGAGAATCGCAAGCAGGTAAAACATGCTGCGATCGCTCGGCGAAGCGGCGCGAACACGTTCTCTCAAGAATTCAAACACGCGGACGGTATGTTTCCGCGCAAACCGTTCTCGCCACCGCGCGACGTATTCGCGAGAACGAGAACCGTTCGTACGGGTCATAACCCAGAAAGAAGGAAGTTCGCTATGGCCGCGAGTACGAGGATAACCGCAATAGCGATAGTTGCGTTGAATAAAAACTTTTCGGCGCCTCTGCGCTTGTAAAAAGTCGACGCGAAATTATCGCCTCCGAAGGCTCCCCCGAGGGTCGCACCGCGCTGTTGAAGCACGATGCCGACGATGAGAAGAATTCCGAGGATGATTTCCGCGTACGGCAATGCCGATACGAGTGCCTCCATCTGTGCGTCTGAGGATACCACGACTGGATACGGTCGCGCAACTTGCTTGTGGACGACGGTTTCTCTATACTCTGCCCACAGGGCGTAAGGGAGAATTATCCATTTATATATAGGGATTATGGCGAAGAAACTTTCACTCGTGCCGCTTGGCGACCGCATCGTAGTGATGCCCTCGGGGAAGGAAGGAGAAAAGATGCTCGCTTCCGGCATCATCATTCCGGAGACAGTCGATAAGGAAAAACCCGCTCAAGGGAGCGTGGTCGCGGTCGGCCCGGGCAAATATGAGGACGGTAAGCGTCTACCGATGCAGGTAAAAGTGGGCGATACGGTTCTCTTCAGCAAATACGGCTACGACGAGGTAAAAATTGAAGGACAGGAGTACTACATCCTCTCGGAATCCGGCGTTCTGGGAGTCTTGAAATAACCATTATCATCACATAACACTAACGGCTTTTCCCTATGGCAAAACAAATTCTTTTTTCCGAGGACGCGCGTAAGAGTATCGCAAAAGGCATCGCACAGGCGGCGCATGCCGTAAAAGTGACGCTCGGACCCAGAGGACGCAATGTCGTGATTGAAAAGTCATACGGCGGGCCGCGCATCACCAACGACGGCGTTTCGATAGCGAAAGAGATTTCTCTCAAGGACAGATTTGAAAATATGGGCGCCGAGATCGTAAAAGAGGTGGCGAGCAAAACCAACGACGTCGCGGGAGACGGCACCACGACCTCGGTCGTCCTATTTGAAGCGCTCGTCGAGGAAGGACTTGCGCGCGTGATGAAAGGAGCGAATGCGATGGCGATTCGCAGCGGCATGGAGAAAGCGAAGATCGCGGCGCTTGCGGAGCTCAAGAAGATGGCAAACCCGGTCAGCGGCAAAGCGGAAGTGAAGCAGGTTGCCTCGATTTCGGCCGAGTCTGAGGTGCTTGGCAACATCATTGCCGAAGCGGTGGAGAAAGTGGGCGCTTCCGGCGTGGTCACGGTCGAAGAAAGCCAAGGCATGGAACTTTCCTATGACATCGTGGAGGGGCTCCAAATTGATAAAGGATACGTGTCGGCGTACATGGTCACGAATCCGGAACGTATGGAGGCGGAGATGAAGGACGCTCTCATCCTTTTGACCGACAAGAAGATAGGGAATGTTCAGGAAATCTTGCCGCTTCTCGAAAAGGTGGCTCAGTCGGGGAAAAAGGAACTCGTGGTCATCGCGGACGATGTCGAAGGCGACGCACTCTCGACATTCATCGTGAATAAGCTGCGCGGCGCGTTCAGCGTGCTCGCGGTAAAGGCGCCGGGCTACGGCGACCGGAAGAAGGAGATGCTCGCCGACATCGCCACGGTCGTGGGCGGACAGGTCATATCGGGAGACGTGGGCATCTCATTTGAGAGTGCGACACTCGGCATGCTCGGCAAGGCCGCACGAGTGGCGGCGACCAAAGATACGACTACCATCGTCGGCGGCAAAGGCAAGAAGGCTGACATCGCCGCCCGCATCGGACAGTTGAAGACGCAAGCGGAGCTCACCGAATCGAAATTCGATAAAGAAAAACTGGAGGAACGCATTGCGAAACTTTCGGGCGGCGTAGCGGTCATCTCGGTCGGTGCGGCGACCGAGACAGAGATGAAATATTTGAAAGATAAGATCGACGACGCCGTAAAAGCGACAAAAGCCTCTATCGAAGAGGGTATCGTTGCCGGCGGCGGCACCGCGCTCGCCAAAGTGGCGAAGAAACTTACTGCCAGCGCGGGTACGATGGGTACGGACGAAGCCGCAGGGTTCGCCATCGTTGTGAGCGCGCTCGAAAAACCGCTCGCGCAAATAGCCATAAACGCCGGCAAGGACAATGCCGCCGTTATTGTCTCAAAAGTGCAGTCGGGCAAAACGAATGCCGGGTACGATGCGCTCGCGGACGAAGTCGTCGACGACATGCTCGCCCGCGGCATCGTCGATCCGGCGAAAATGCCGCGCATGGCGCTTGAGAATGCCGTTTCTGCAGCGGCAATGCTCCTCACCACTGAGGCAGCTATCGCCGACATCCCCGAGCCGAAGAAAGAGATGTCCGGCGGCGGCATGGACGGAGGAATGGGGTTTTAAATCCGCATTGATACTGAAACAGCGCGGCGCCTGCGGGCGCCGCGCTGTTTCTATTATTTATTCTCCCGGCGTCTCGTTGTAGCTCAAGACCTCCCAGCCGCGCGTGCTTGAAAAGAGCTTCCACGGATGGAATTCGCACACCGTGATGTTTGCATTGTCCGAGGCGTTGAAGAACGAAAGCTTCACGTAATCGGCGGCATGGAGGCGTTTGCGGTAGAGAAGATAAGCGATGAGCATTTTCAAAAAGATGCTGTGCGTCACCACGCAGGTGTCGCGCGCGCTTTGGCGGGCAAGGAACGAAAGTGCCCGCCGCGCCCGCTTTTTCAAATCCTCGAAATTTTCCTCGTCCGAGTAGCGATACGTATCGTCATGGTACGCGCGGTCCATCTGATCGACGATGCGAATGACCTCGGGATCGTCATCGCGTTTGCCGATGATCTCGCTCGGATTCCGGCGCTCCGCCAAAAGCTTTGAGTAACGAATCGGCACATTGAGATAGTGGTTGATGGTATCCGCAGTTTCTTTTGCGCGTTCGTAGGGGCTTGCGATGATGCGGGTGATAGGAAAGCGTGTAAGGTACCGTCCGACGCGTTTGGTCTGGAGCCTTCCTCTCTCGGAGAGGCCACCTTCCGAGCCTTGGCGGATATGCGCGGCGTTCAGGAGTGTCTCGCCGTGACGGACGAAGTAGAAACGGCGCGG
Source organism: bacterium (assembly GCA_021778295.1). Taxonomy (GTDB): domain Bacteria; phylum Patescibacteriota; class Minisyncoccia; order Phycocordibacterales; family Phycocordibacteraceae; genus C7867-001. Next base: position 36,167 of record JAJYCP010000002.1, on the reverse strand, counting down.
TCGCATAAGAAACAGAATAAGAACGGCGACAAGAGCAATCAGCGCCGGCGCAAAGAGCGGAGCGGCTGCGATGAGTAGTATGTGTGCCGACGGCATGAGGCGTAGTATACCCGACATGCTACACTCGTAAGCACTGTTTCTACTTTTATTATATGAGCAGCAAGTCACTCATCTGGGGCGGAATGTTCGTCGGTTCAACCATCGGCGGCGCGTTACCGTATTTCTGGAACGGCGACTTCTTCTCCTACACTATCTGGAGCGCCATCGGCGGCTTCGTCGGCATCTATATCGGTTTCAAACTCGCCAAAATGACCGGCGTACTCTGAAAAATAACCGGAATGCGCTAATGAATTACCATGTAGAGCACGCGGGCTCTCCGCTGCATATCATCCACGCCCACGTCGGACGCACAGGGTCATAAAAGGTTTGGTTCACCGACGGGTAGCTTTCCGGTAACACATGGTCTAAGAATTTGTAGTTGGTTCCATCGGAATTGTAAATATACCCGGCACAAGATTGCGCCACAAAACTCGGGTCAACCGGCAATACCGATATGTATGTAGGTGCCAAATTTGGAATATATCCAGAAGCGCCGGTTAACGTTCCCGCTAATCCGCCACAATTGCCAACCCCGTATCCGTTCCACCCGCTTGAAACCGGGTACGATCCGTTATGATCGTTTGCGTATAACTGCAGTGCCTGTTGTATAGAAAGCATCTCTTCTTTTCTCTGAGCGTCACGAGCTTTTGCGCGCGCGGTATTAAGCGACACAAGCACCACAGCTGACAGGAGTCCAATAATCGTAATGACAACCAGCAATTCGATAAGAGTGAATCCATTTCGTGCTCTGGAATTCATGGAGTTGGAGCATTGAAATGCTCCGTTTGCATACGGAGCATATCCGATTGTATCTGACTTGCAGGAGTGGGATTAGATGAACCGTTACCAAAAAATACGACAATAATTATTGCCAGTGCAGCTGCGACAATGACAAAACCAAGCATAAAATACTTCGCTTGCTCGTCATTTTTCGCTATCCGGTGCTTCACTAACCAGGCAGACATGCCTCCAGACGTGCCCGACGCAATGTCAGAATTTCTTACCGAACCGCCCGTCTCTTCCTCATCAAAGACTATCTCACCACTCATGACCTAAGGATAACAGATACAGCTAAGACTGCGGCAACAGGGTGGATAACACCCCTCTCCGCTTTCACGGACTCAAGCGGAGAGGGATGGATTTGGTCACGCATAATTTCCTGCTGGAAATTTGCGCTACCCCGCCTCGCGCCCTCACCACAAGAGTACTTCCAAGTTTCTAATTCGCTCCGCTCATAAGAAACTTTGGTCGCGCGCTCCGACCTTCGAATCTCCCGAATCTCTTGCAATGATGCTTCACTCAGCCAGCTCCCAGCTGGCTTCGCGAATCATTGCGGAGACGGTGGGATTTGAACCCACGAGAGGATTTCTCCCCTGCCTCATTAGCAGCGAGGTGCTTTCGACCACTCAGCCACGTCTCCGTGAGGGACACAGTAGCAAATTTAGTGAGCGAGGGCGAGCGGAATGATAGTAACGGCACCGGCCGCTCTGAGCGCATCAATTGCCGCTTGGAGCGTGGCGCCGGTGGTGAGGACGTCGTCGAGGAGTAGGTACGTATGGGAGGGATTGACGCTGTGCAAGGCCTTGAAGGCACCGCGCATATTCTCCTCCCGCTTCCGGCGGGGAAGGGAGACCTGCGAAGCGGTCTCGCGCGTACGCACGAGAAGCGTGGTTTCAATCTGAAAACCAGGGAGATTTTTTATAGCGCGCAACGCGATTTCCTCGACTTGGTTGTAGCCGCGCTCTTTTTGCCGGAGCGCGCCGAGCGGTATGGGTACGATCGAACATTTATGCGCCGGCCACTGGTCGCCATCGCGCAAATATTCTTCCAACGTCTCCGCGAGCAGGTGAAAAGCTTTTTCATTCCGATGGTACTTGGCCTCATGGACGGCCGCACGCACAGGGCGAGCGGAAAAAGGGAGAAGTGCAACAGTTTCCGGCCGCGTTCCCCGTGCCACCTGCGGCGCGAGGAACGCGAGAAAATCGTCATTTGAAATGTCGCGTAGCGCGGTTTCGTCCACGCGCGGAGGAAACAGAATGTCGAGAAGACGCCGGATATCCATGGTAGTATTGTCGCATGTCATTCCTTACCGATCTCTTTGCGAAGAAGAAAGAAGAGAGCGTACTTGGTATCGATATCGGTTCGTCGTCTCTGAAAGTCGTGCAATTGCGAAAGAAGCAGGGGCAGGTCGTTCTCGAGACGTACGGCGAACTTGCGCTCGGCCCCTACGGCGGTGCGGAAGTGGGACAGGCGATGAATCTTTCCGCCGAACAGGTTACCGAGACGCTGAAAGATCTGATACGCGAAGCGAAGGTGACGACAAAAAACTGCGGCGTCTCGATACCATTCGCGCGTTCCCTGCTCACGCTCGTTGAGTTGCCGTACCGCAAGAATCCGAAAGAACAAAAAACCATCATTGAACTCGAGGCTCGGAAATACATTCCCGTGCCGATCTCTGAAGTGCAGCTCGATTGGTTCATCGTGCCGGAGGAAACTCCTTCGGAGAGCGCCGCGCCGCGGGACAAGGTTTCCGTGCTTATCGTGGCCGTCCATAACGATGAATTGAAGTTCCTGCAGAGCGTTGTCGCAGGGGCGCATCTTGCCGCGAGCTTTTACGAGATTGAGATCTTCAGCACCATTCGCGCGGCAATCGACGAGCCGGTAAAACCGGTCATGGTGCTCGACATCGGCGCCGCTTCGACAAAAACATACGTGGTCGAGCACGGAGTCGTCGCGCTGTCGCATACCATAAGCGCCGGGGGGCAGGACATTACCCGCGCCATTGCGGTTTCAAGCAACGTATCTCTCGCGCGCGCTGAAGCGCTGAAGAAAGAAGAAGGACTTGGGACCAGTCCTGCTTCCGATTCTCCCGAACTGGTCTTCTCGCGTATTTTCTCGGAAGCACGCCGCGTTCTCATACAATACGAAACAGCGCACAAGAAATCCATTACCGCAATCGTGCTTACGGGCGGCGGCGGCGTCACCAAAGCGCTTGACGCATATGCAAAGAGCATCTTCTCGATCGACGTACGTATCGCGAATCCTTTCGCGAAGACCGAAGCGCCCGCGTTCATGCGTCCGGTGCTCGAGGGGATCGGACCTGAATTCGCGGTTGCCGTGGGTCTCGCGTTGCGTAAGCTCCAAGAAGTGTGAGCGCGGGGGAAAGTTTTGCACACGTAGCGCGCTTGGGACTTGTATGAGTAGCGTATACTAAAAGGGAAATGGCTCTTCCCCCAACGATACCGACTTCGTTCGTTCCTCATGAGGCGTCTGCATCGACTCGTCGGTTTCGCGCCGATTATTCCGGCGCTTTCGGCTTCTTCGCTTACGGAGTTCTCGTCATAGTCTTCGTGCTTGCCATCGGCGTCTTCCTCTATGGCCGCATTCTTGTCGCGACACAGTCCGCAAAGGACACCGAGCTTGCAAAAGCCGAAGCAGGAGTCGATCCGACGACCGTCGAAAATTTTGTACGATTGCACAACCGTCTCGCGTCGGGAGAAACGCTCCTGGGGAATCACGTCGCATTCTCAAGATTTTTCACGCTGCTTCAGACCGTCATGCCCACGACCGTCCGTTTCTCTTCGCTCCACCTCTGGTTTGATAGCACCGGGACGGCAAACGTCGAAGGCACCGGCGTCGCCAAGAGTTTCAACGCTCTCGCGGCCGCCTCCGCCGATTTTGCCGCGGACGGCGGCATAAAGAACGCTATTTTCTCAAACATCGTCGTGAGCAGTAAGAATAACGCCGTATCTTTCGCACTGGCCGCAACGCTTGATCCGAAACTCATTGCCTTTTTGCCGACCGCATACGCTTCCACCACAGTACCCGCTTCGGGACTCCCGCAAGGAAGTTCGGCGAGCACCACATTGCCATGAACAACCGTATCCTGCCGCTTCTCGCGCTTTTTGTTTCCATCGGTATTTTCTTCGGCTATGTTCATCCGACGTGGACCGGCGGGATAGCTCTTACGCAAGCCGCTATCGCTTCTGACAACCAGGCGCTTGCCGCGGCAAGCGCATACGCCGCGCAACAGAACACGCTTATCGCCGCGCGCAACGCGATAGATCCGACGGATCTCACGCGGCTTGCAACCTTCCTGCCCGATTCCGTCGACAATGTCGGGATTATCCTTGACCTGAATGCGCTCGCCGCGCGTTCCGGGCTCTCGCTTTCCAATATCGACGTCAGGAGCACGGCGAATTCTTCGGGTACCGCAAGCGGCGCGGTACCGTCTTCCGCAAATCCGGTGGGTTCGGTCGATCTCTCGCTTTCCGCGTCCGGGACCTATGCCGCATTCCAGGCCTTCCTGAACGGGGTCGAGAGGAGCCAGCGTCTTCTCGATGTCCGTGATCTCCTTGTAAAGGGATCCGATACCGGTATTTATACCTATCAAATGACGCTACGCCTCTATTGGCTGCGCTAATCCCTATGAAACTTAATTCCAATACCGTCATCATAATCATTATCGCGCTCATCGCAGCAGCAGCCGCCTACTGGTATTTCTTCACCGGAACGGGGAATCAGCCGCCGCTCTCAGTGAGCACGTCGAAGAGCCAGGCACAAACGCGTTTCCAGGTTCTCGCCAATGAGCTTCAACCGATCTCCTTCAACACCAGTATCTTTTCAGACCCGCGTTTCAACGCACTGGTTGATCTTACGACGCCGGTTTCTCCGGAATCCACCGGCCGTTCCGACCCGTTCGCTCCGATTTCAGGGGTCAGCGGGATGTGAGCGGAATAATGAGTAATGAATCTTCTCGGATTGCTTCTTGATAAAGGGCTCCTCTCTTCGACCGACCGTGCGGCAGTCGAAGCCGCGCTCGCAAAAAAAATCCCTCTGGAAAGTGCGCTCGCCGAACACGGCATCTCTCTGAAAGATGCGCTTGCCGCCGCGGGAGAAACCTACGGGCTCCCGACGCGCATACTCGGCGATCCTCCCGCCGCCGAAGAAGCGCTCAGCTATATTCCGATAGACTCCGCGCGCCATTACGGATTCGTACCGCTCGACCTGGTGGATGGCGCGCTTGAAGTGGGTATTATCGATCCCGACAACATCGAAGCGCTCGACGCATTGCAGTTCATCTCGGGGCAAACCGGCGTGCCCTACAAGATTTTTCTTATCACAAAACAGGATTTTGATCGCGTATTGAATGCATACCAAAACCTTTCGGGCGAGATTGGCAGTGCGCTTTCCGAATATGAGACAACCACCAAGCCCCCGCCGGCCGCCCCCGCCGCTCCATCCGGGCTGGAGTCTGTCCTCGACGACAAACCGCTAGTTCTCACGGGCGCGCATGAGGTTTTGAAAGAGGATGCACCGGTGACGAAAATCGTCTCGACGATATTGCGCTACGCCATTGAGGGACATGCATCCGATATTCACATCGAACCATCGCCGGGCAAGACGCGCGTTCGTTTCCGTACGGACGGCGATCTGCACACGTCTTTGGAACTTCCGGCGAAAATGCACGAAGCGGTTGTAGCGCGCGTGAAGATACTCGCAAAGTTGCGTCTCGACGAGAAAAGAAAGCCGCAGGACGGACGTTTCTCGGCGGTTGTCGAGAAACGCCGTATTGATTTCCGCGTCTCCACCTTTCCGACGGAATTCGGCGAAAAGGTCGTGATGCGTATTCTCGATCAGTCAGCCGCTACCGCATCTCTGGAGTCGATCGGACTCACCGAGGGACAGCTCGCCGTGGTTCGCGGCATGATGAAAGTTCCGTACGGTATCATCCTCATCGCCGGACCGACCGGTTCGGGGAAATCAACGACACTTTTCGCGATGCTCTCCGAACTTGATCGCGAGACCGCAAACGTCGTCTCGCTCGAAGATCCCGTCGAATACGAGATTCCTGGAGTCGCGCAGAGCCAGGTGCGTCCTGAAATAGGCTATACGTTCGCGAGCGGGCTCCGTTCCGTGTTGCGCCAAGACCCGGACGTCATCATGGTCGGAGAAATCCGCGATAAAGAGACTGCGGCGCTCGCCGTGCAAGCGGCGCTCACCGGCCATCTCGTTTTTTCCACCATCCATACCAATACCGCCGCCGGCGCAATCCCGAGGCTCATCGACATGGGCGTCGATCCTTTCCTTGTCGCACCGACGCTGGTCGCGGTCATCGGCCAGCGTCTCGTGCAAAAACTCTGTACGGGTGCGGGCAAGCCTTTCGCGATTACGGACAGCGTCAAAGAGTTTCTCGATCGGCAATTTGCGGATTTACCGCAGGAGTATCGCAAAAAATTGCCGCCTTTCAAGGAGTTTTATCACGCTAGTCCGACGCAGGAATGCCCAAATGGTACGCGGGGGCGCATGGCCGTCTTCGAAATATTGCGTATGGACAAGAAGATCGAACAGGTCGTGCTCAAAGCGCCGGTCGAGGAAAATATCTACGCCGCCGCGCGCTTGGGCGGCATGCTCACGATGCGCGAAGACGCCATTGTGAAGGCGCTCGCGGGCCAGATTCCTTTTGAGGAGGTGAATACGCTCGGTGGAGAACTCTTCTCCGCAGGGGATAGTGCCTGATACGCATGCGGTATACTGAGTAGCATATGGCATACCGCGTGTATCTCGTTGATGATGACAGATTCTTGCTTGATCTCTATGCCGTTAAGTTCAAGAATGCCGGTCACGAAGTGAGCGCGTTTGGCGGCGGCGAAGATCTCCTCGCCGCGCTGCGCAAAGAAGGCGCGGTCACGCCCGACGCCATCCTGCTCGACATCATCATGCCCGGCATGAACGGTTTTGAAACGCTCGAAACGATACGAAAGGAAGGTCTCGCGAAAGGCGCGAAGATTATCATCCTCTCGAATCAGGGCCAAGATTCCGATTTCGAGAAATCAAAAGAACTCGTTGCCGACGGCTACATCATCAAAGCATCCGCTATTCCTTCTGAAGTGCTAGCCGAGACCGTGCGCATCATTGAAACGAGCACATCCCGCGCGGAAGAGCCGCGCTGATCATATGGCTGCCGAAAAACGTCTCGAGGAGCTTCTCAATATCGTTGTTACCGAAGGCGGCTCCGACCTGCATCTTTTTGCCGGCGGATCGCCGGTAATCCGTGTTTCCAGTACATTGATTCCTCTTACCAAATATCCCGCGTTCACCGCTGAGGAGACTGAAGCGATGCTCAAAAGCATCGTGCCTCCGGAGCGGTGGGATTCATTTCAGAAGAATCAGACCATCGACCTTTCCTATGCGCACCGGGCGGACATGCGTTTCCGCGTGAACGGCTACCGCGTGCAGGGCGGGACCGCTTTGGCGTTCCGGCTCATACCGCATGCTGTCCGCACTTTTACCGAACTCAACCTGCCTTCCGTGCTCGAAGTCTTTACGCAACGCGAGCAAGGATTCTTCCTTGTTGTGGGGCCGGTGGGGCAGGGCAAATCAACGACGCTCGCTGCGATGATAAACCGCATCAATGATTCGCGCGCAGAGCACATCCTCACCATCGAGGATCCGGTGGAATACCTTTTTACGCCGAAAAAGTCCCTCATCCATCAGCGCGAAGTCCATATCGATGCACCGGATTTCGGCACGGCGCTCCAGAGCGCCTTCCGCGAGGACGTCGATGTCATCATGGTCGGCGAGATGCGCGATTACGAGACCATCTCTTCGGCGGTGACCGCCGCCGAGACCGGCCACCTGGTCTTTTCCACCCTCCATACCAACAACGCCGCACAGACCATCGATCGTATCATCGACATGTTCCCATCCGAACAGCAGGGACAGGTTCGCGTGCAGCTGGCTGGTTCTCTCGCGGGTATTTTCTCCCAGCGGCTCATTCCGCGGGTGTCCGGCGGGCTCATTCCGGCATACGAACTTCTGATTAACAACAACGCAGTGGCGAACCTTATCCGGGAAGCGCAGACTCACGAGATAAGCGCGGTCATCCAAACTTCTTCGCAGGAAGGCATGATCGACCTTGATCGTATGCTTGCGGATCTCGTGCACCGGGGCGAGGTGACGGTCGAGCATGCCTACGAGCACGCGATGGATCCGAAAACTTTTGAACGCTATCTCTAAAAACTATGCTCTTCAAATACCGAGCGATCGACCAGGACGGGCACGAACGGGAAGGGACCATCGAGGCTCCCTCTCAGGAAGTCGCGGTTTCCTCGCTCCAGCGGCGCAATCTCATCATATCGGTCATTGAGTCTTCGGAAAAACGTTCATTGCTCGAGCTTGAAATCCCATTGTTCAACCGGATTTCCAACAAAGAAATCGTCATCCTTTCGCGGCAGATATCAACCCTGTTTGAGGCACAGGTCTCCGCGCTGCGCGTCTTCCGCCTCCTCGCCGCCGAAGTCGACAATAAAAAACTCGCGGCCGTTCTTTCTACGGTCGGTGATGACATCCAGGGCGGAAGCCCGATAAGCAAAGCGCTCGCCCGCCACCCAAAAGTCTTCGCGCCGTTCTACGTAAACATGGTCCGTGCGGGAGAGGAGTCGGGCAAATTGTCGGAAACGTTCATTTACCTCGCCGACTATCTTGATCGCTCCTATGATGTCATGAGCAAGGCTGAGAATGCGCTCATCTATCCCGCATTTGTCATCGCAGTGTTCTTCGGCGTGATGGCGCTCATGCTCACGCTTGTCATTCCGAAAATAAGCGCCGTCCTCATCGATTCCGGGCAACCCGTGCCGCTTTATACCCGTATTGTCATCGGCTTCTCAAATTTTCTTGTCAACTACGGCATCTTCCTGCTCATCGCGCTTGTCGCGCTCGGTTTCTACGTGTGGCAGCTTGGGAAGACCGAACGCGGCAAGCTCATTCTCGACGGTCTGAAAATTTCGGTGCCCTATGTCGGCGATCTCTACAAAAAACTCTACCTTGCGCGCATCGCAGACAATTTCTCCACCATGCTCATTTCCGGGGTTTCGGTTGTCCAAGCGCTCGATATCTCGGCATCTGTCGTGGGCAATTCCGTCTATGCAAAGATACTTTCTGAAGTGACCGCGGATGTGAAAGGGGGGTCCTCGATATCCGATGCTTTCGGCAAGCACCCGGAAATGCCGGGTATCATGGTCGCAATGACGAAAGTCGGCGAAGAAACCGGCGAGCTCGGGAAAATCCTCATTACGCTCGCCAAATTCTACAACCGTGAAGTGAGCAATGCGGTCGATACGCTCGTCGGTCTCATCGAACCTATCATGATAGTCCTCTTGGGCGTGGGCGTAGGTACGCTCTTGGCCGCGGTATTGCTCCCGATTTATAATCTGGCCGGAGCAATATAGTAGTCGGCCTTAACCCCGCAAAACGGTGTCGGAGAAACTATCCACACCTCTGTTCCTAAGCAGACCTCTCTAGGCGTACAATGGTGCTATTAGCCGCATACAACATATTATGTACAAAAATCGTTCCCAAGGTTTCACCCTCATCGAACTTCTCGTCGTGATCGCCATCATCGGCATCCTCTCAGCGGTCGTGCTCGCTTCGCTCAACACCGCCCGCCAGAAAGGCAACGACGCTGCTATCCAATCCGACCTCTCGACCATCCAGACTCAGGCCGAGATCTACTACGGCGGTGCAGGCGCCAACAGCTATGGCGCAGCCCAATCGGCTTCCTGCGCCGCGACGACGGGCACTCTCTGGTCTGATGCGACTATTGTTAAGGCTGTTACGGGTGCTCAGAATGCCTCGGGCGCAGCCGCAAACGTTGTGTGTAACAGCACACCGTCTGCCTATGCGGTATCGGCTCAGTTGACGGCAGTAAGCGGTACGTACTGGTGCGTCGACTCGACCGGCACCGCAAAGCAAGAAACCGCCGCACTCGGCACTCTCACGGCCTGTCAATAAATCTTTTCGGTGCGCGCGTAAGAAGCCCGCGGCTGTGCCGCGGGCTTCTGTTATGATGCATGCATGCTTTTTCTTGTTGCGATCTCATTTTTTGTGCTCGGAGCTATCGTAGCGAGTTTCCTCGGCGTGCTTGTCGCGCGTCTCCATACCGGCCAGAGTTTTCTCACGGGACGCTCCCGTTGCGATGCCTGCGGCACGCCGCTTTCGGTATTGTCACTCTTCCCGATCATCTCGTACGTCGCGCTTGGCGCCCGCGCGCGGTGCTGTAGCGCGCGCCTCTCACTTCTCGGACCCCTCGCGGAATTTCTCTTGGGAGGGCTTTTCGCGCTTGCATATCTCAAGATCGGTTTTACCGCCGCACTGCCGTTCATGCTCCTCTCGCTTTCGATGCTCCTCGCACTCGTCCTCTACGACCTTGCTCATCAGATACTCCCGTTCGCGCTCCTCGGAGCGTTCGTCCTTGCGAGCGCTTGTGCGGGGTTTTTCCTGGCGGACGATACGAGCGCGCTGGGCGTCTCGCTTATGGTCGCCGGCGCTTTCGCGCTCTTTTTGGCGCTCATCAACTTCTTCTCGCGCGGACGGGCGATGGGACTCGCCGACGCGCCATTTGTGTTCGGTCTCGCGCTCCTTACGGGCCCCGCCGCGCCCGCCGGGTTCATTGCATCGTTTTGGATCGGCGCGGTTATAGGGATAGTCGTGTTGGCACGGAGACCGCGAGGTTCTAGAATGGGAGTTGAGGTACCGTTTGCACCCTTCCTCGCCGCCGGTTTCCTCCTCATGTACTTTACTCAATGGAACCCTCTCATCATCGTGGCTTTACGCTAATCGAACTTTTGGTCGTGTTGGCGATTATGATCATCATCACCGCAGTCGTGCTGACCAGCCAAAGCTCTTTCAATAAAACGCTCATCCTTGCGAATACCGCATACGATGTGGCGCTCACGCTCCGCAGCGCCGAGACGTATGGCCTGGGCAATCGCGTGGCCGGGACCGTAGCAAACGCAGGATATGGCCTTGATTTCCAAAAAGCGACGCCGGGTTCCTTTACGCTTTTTGCCGACACCTACCCGCCGCCCTCCTCCACAAGCTGTCACCCGATCGCCGACCCGACCTCTCCGAACGCCCGCCCGGGCGACTGCGTATATGAGGCGAATCAGGGCGAGAAAGTTACCGGCTATACGCTCGGGAACGGTATTACAGTGAGTGATTTCTGCGCCTATACGCCGAACACGCTGTCGTGGTCGTGCGCGAATTCCGGCAACCAAGCGCTCTCGACGCTCGATATTATTTTCTCGCGTCCGAACCCCGATCCGTTCATGAGCGTAAATGGCGCGTATTCAGCGTCATCTCCCGTAACGCAAGCATGCCTCACTCTTTCCTCCCCGCAGGGCGGTTCGCGTTTCGTTTCAGTGGGCGCGTCGGGAGAAATAAACGCGACCGCCCTCTCATGCCCATGATCCGCTCCAAAGGCTACACGCTTATCGAACTCATTGTCGCGATGGGACTCTTTTCGCTTATTATGCTGCTGGCTTCGGGCGCCTACCTCATTCTGATCGGCGCCAATCGGCAAGCGCAGGCAATTTCCACCGGTATCGACAACCTTTCTTTCGCCCTTGAGAGCATGACGCGCAGCATCCGTACCGGAACGAACTATAACTGCGGCGGCCTGGGCGATTGTCCAAATGGCGCGAGCAGTTTTTCTCTCGTGGACGATAACGGAACGCCGGTCACCTACAGTCTCGTCGGATCCGCGGTCCAAAAAATGACGGGCAATACGGCAAGCACGCTTACCGACCCCTCGGTGACTATTTCGTCCTTGACGTTCTATGCGTTTGGTACGCATCCGGCGCCGACCGATTACCAACAAGCGCGCGTTACCATCATCGTTTCGGGCACCGTCTCTTCCGGCCCGGGGAAAACAGAACCGTTTACCATTGAGACCGGCGCGACGATGCGCGGCTCCGACATATGAGTATGAAAACACTCTACGAGTCTGAAACCCATCTCAAACCTTCCGGCGACGCGAAGGGTATGCGGCAGAAAGAGGCTCTCGGAGCCCGACGGGGCGAGAGCGAGCCGCTTTTTCAGCAGAAAAAGACGGCGTACTCCTTTCTGCCGCATACCCTTCGCGGGAGTTTTGAAATAAGCTTCAGGGAGCAAATCCAGCTCCGCGGCTTCACGCTTATCGAAGCCATGATTGCCGTGAGCATCCTTGCGCTTGCGGTTGCGGGGCCTTTGTTCGGCGCGGATCGCGCTATCGTTGCCGCAGAAGGCGCACGCTACCAGCTCACCGCTTCCTATCTCGCACAAGAAGGCGTCGAGTACGTGCGCGCTATGCGCGATGATGAATATCTCCTCGCGTATCAGGCGGGCGGTACAAACACCTCAAGCGCCGCCTGGACCGACTTTCTTACCGGCACGGACAGCGCGGCCATTACCCAATGCCGTTCGATGACCTGCACGCTCGATCCGACGCTTCCGATGGGCACCGGAAGCGGTTTCTCACTCAGCCCTTGTACCGGCAGCGCTTGTACGCCACTCTATCTCGCGAACAACGGCACGACGAACTACTACACCGAGCAGAGCGGCAATGGCGCGGTACTGCAGCCGTTCACGCGCACGATACAAGCGTTCACGGTCTCTTCTACCGAGGAGCGCATCGTCTCGACTGTGACGTGGAGTTTCCACGGTATCCCGTACACGGTTACGGTAATGGACCACCTTACGTCATGGCAATGAAAAACAAAAATAACATCGCGCAAACGCGCCCCTCTGCGTCTCGACGAGGGTTCGCGCTCCTCATGGCTCTCATTTTCATGTCGGTGATGTTGAGTATCGGTCTCACGCTCGGCTCTCTTGCGTACAAGCAACAAGTGCTCGCTTCTTCGGCCATCGAATCCCAGTATGCGTTTTATGCCGCCGACAGCGCGCTTGAATGCGCCTTGTATGCCGATCAGCAGCAGAATCTCTTCGCCTATCCTCCAACCGCGACCACCACAGCGCCCCTCATGTCCTGTGGTACCACTGCGCCGGTCTCTGCGACCGTGCTCTCCTATACTTCAAGCCAGTGGGTCATCGCCACGCGCCTCTCGCTCGATTCGGGAGCGCATTGTGCGGATGTGACGGTCTATAAGCCGGCGCTCGGTGCCGGCACGACATATCTCTTCTCGCAAGGCTACAATGTTTCGTGCGCTACGGTGGCAAGTCCCGGAGGAACGCGCTTCGTGTCCCGCGGCATCAGCGCCCACTACTAGAATCCCCGGACTGCTATAGTGGGCGATATATGGCTGTTCCACGGAAAACGAGGGCGCGTGTGGCGAAACTTCGCTCTGCGATAACGAAATACCGTGCACTTCAGCACGAGCAAGACGTGTCGCTGGTGTCGAGCGATGCGCTCGATTCGCTCAAATACGAGCTCGCACAGCTCGAAGAGCGATACCCCGAGCTCGTAACACCCGACTCGCCGACGCAAGTTGTCGCAGGCGCGCCCGTACCGTTCCTTAAAAAAGTCCGCCACGCGGTCCCGCAGTGGTCTTTCAACGATGCCTTTACGGAAGAAGATGTTCGCGCGTTTGACGCTCGCGTGCGCAAAGCGAGCGGCGCGATCCCTTCCTACGACCTTGAACTCAAGATAGACGGTCTCAAAATCGTCTTTACCTACGAGAAAGGCATACTCATCACCGCAGCGACGCGCGGTGACGGCGTGGTCGGCGAAGACGTGACGCATAACATCCGCACGATTTCCGAAGTACCGAAACGTCTTGCACGCCCCGTTGATCTCGTCGCTGAGGGCGAGGTGTACCTCGCGCGCTCCGGCTTTGCGAATCTGAACGCCGCGCGCCGAGAGCTCGGCGAGCCGCTTTTTGCGAATCCCCGTAACGCCGCCGCCGGTTCCATTCGCCAGCTTGATCCGAACGTCGCGGCAGGACGCCCGCTCGGCGTCTTCGTATACGACCTTGCGGCGACCACGGAAGCATTTCCCGAGACCCAGAGCGATGAGCTCGCCTACCTCGCGGCGCTCGGTTTGCCCGTCAACCGGGAACACGAGCACGCCGACTCGCTCGAAGAGGTTTTTGCGTACTGGCGAAAGTGGAAAGGGAGTCCCTCGCTTCGCTCGGGATCTTTGACGCCGCGCGAGACAGTCGACTATCAGATTGACGGCATCGTGCTCAAGGTCGAGTCAAGAAGGGTACAGGAGTCGCTCGGCTATACCGGTAAAGCGCCGCGCTTCGGCATCGCATACAAATTTCCGCCGGAGCAGGTCGAGACGGTAATCGAAAACATAACGCTCCAGGTCGGGCGCACGGGGAAGCTCACGCCAATCGCGCATGTGCGCAGCGTGGCGGTTGCGGGCACCATCGTTGCCCGCGCGACGCTTCACAACGAGGATTTCATAAAAGAAAAAGATATTCGCGTCGGCGATACCGTCATCTTGCAGAAAGCGGGCGACGTCATCCCCGAGATAGTCTCGGTCGTGAAGGAGTTGCGTCCGCAGGGCGCGAAAGCATGGCATTTCCCGACGCATTCGGCATTGTGCGGAGGCGATGGAAGCATCGAACGCGTGAAAGGGGAGGCGGCGCACCGGTGCAAAGAGGCGGGTTCTTTCGAACAGCAGGCGCGGCGGCTCATCCATTTCGCCGGTAAAAGCGCGCTTGATATCGAGGGCATGGGAAAGAAGACGGTACGACTGCTCATGGAGCACGATCTCATTTCCGATTTCGACGATATATTCGACCTGACTAAAGACGAGCTGCTCGGACTCGAAGGTTTTGAAGAGACGAAAGCGAACAAGCTGATCAAAGCGATAAAAACGTCCGAGAACGTGGCGCTCGACCGGCTGCTTGTCGGTCTCGGGATCCCGCATGTGGGCGAAGAGACCGCGTTCCTTCTCGCGGCTCGTTTTAAGACGCTTGCCGCACTTGCCGCGGCACGCGAGGAAGTGCTCGTGCGCACCGATGGCATCGGTCCCATTATCGGGGGTGCGGTCGCCGCGTGGTGTGCGGATAAAGGCAACCGCGCGCTCCTTGCTCGTCTTGAGAAGCATCTCGTCATTCGCAAGGTCATCGCGCCGCCAAAAGGCCCGCTCACCGGACAGACCGTTGTCGTTACCGGCACGCTCAAAACCCTCTCGCGCGAAGAAGCCGAGACAGCCGTGCGGAGGGCGGGCGGCAAAGCGGCCGCGACGGTTTCATCGAAAACGTCCTTTGTCGTTGTTGGAGAAGCCGCGGGCTCGAAGCTCGATCGGGCACGGCGGCTTGGCGTTCCGATCGTTGAAGAGGCGGAGTTCCTCAAGAAGCTGAGGGCGTGATAGAGTGCGGTGATGGCAACGACAGAAGACGTGAAGAAACTCGCGGCCCTCGCGCGCATCTCTCTGCCCGACGGAGAACTCGCCAAATTTGCGAGTGAATTCGATGCGATTCTCGCATACGTCGGACAGCTTGAGGCGCTTGACATCAAACAGAGTTCTGAGAAAGAGAAGTCGCCGCTGCGCAATGTCATGCGCGCGGACGGTACGCCGCACAAAGGAGGCGCCTATACCGAAAAGCTTGCCGCGCAATTTCCGGCACGCGAGGGCGACGCGCTTTCGGTGAAGCAAGTCATCCACCATGGCTAAACTAAATGAACTGACGATAGCGGAAGCGGCCCGCGCGCTGCGCGCGCGAGAATTCACCGTACGCGCGCTGTGGGACGCGTGCGCGGCCGCCGCGGCCGCGCGCAATCCGGAACTGAACGCATTTCTTGAAATTTTTGACGCCGATGATGCGGCGATTGCCGCCGCCCAAAAGCGCATCGATACCGACGGCTCCGCCGCGCCGCTTCTCTGCGGCATCCCGCTCGCGATGAAGGACAATATTCTGATAGAAGGAAAGATTGCGAGCGCCGGCTCAAGGATGCTTGAGAATTATCGCGCGACCTACGATGCGACTGTCGTGAAGAAGCTGAAAGAGGCAGGGGCGCTTTTCCTCGGGCGCACCAACATGGACGAGTTCGCGATGGGTTCTTCCACCGAGCATTCCGCGTATGGTCCGACAAAAAATCCGCATGATACGCACCGTGTGCCCGGCGGCTCTTCCGGCGGCTCCGCCGCCGTCGTTGCCGCGCACCTCGCTATTGCGGCGCTCGGCTCGGACACCGGCGGCTCCATTCGTCAGCCGGCCGCGCACACCGGACTGGTGGGACTGAAACCGACCTACGGCGCCGTCTCGCGTTCGGGACTCATAGCGATGGGCTCCTCGCTCGACCAGATAGGCCCTCTCACAAAAACAGTGGAGGATGCCCGCTTTCTCTACGAGACGATTGTCGGGCGCGATCCCCTTGACGCGACGACGATTCCCGCCGGTCTCTATCCGGCACGCGGCATTCCGGAGAAATTCCGTATCGGCGTACCGCGGCACCTTCTGGAGAAAGGCGTTGATGCCGACGTACGCGTCGCATTTGATGCGACACTGGAGCAGCTGAAAGACGCCGGACATACGCTTATCGACCTAGAGTTGCCGATGAGCGCCTACGCGCTCGCGGCGTATTACGTGCTCATGCCTGCGGAAGTCTCGACCAACCTTGCGCGGCTTGACGGTATCCGTTACGGGCACGCAGTGCGCGGCGAGACACTGCTCGACGACTACCTTCTCTCGCGCACGAGCGGGTTTGGGGAAGAAACGCTTCGTCGCATTTTGCTCGGCACCTTCGTGCTGTCCTCCGGCTACATCGACGCGTATTACTACAAAGCGGACGCCGCACGCCGCGTGTTGCGCCGCGAATACGAAAAAGCGTTTGAAAAAACCGATATCATCGCTTTCCCGACGACGCCGTCGCCGGCATTCGCTCTCGGTGAAAAGAGCGATCCGCTCTCGATGTATCTCGAAGACATTTTCACGGCGACTGCGAACCTTACCGGTATGCCGGCGCTCTCCGTTCCGATGGGTTTCGTGGAGCGTACAGGAAAACAATTGCCTGTCGGCCTGCATTTAACCGCGCCGCACCAGACGGAGGACGCGCTTTTTGCCCTCGGCGCTACAGTGGAGAAAGCACGCGGCGCCTAGCGCATCTCGTCTATACTGAAAGCGATGTCCACCACTCCCGCTACGCAGATAAACGTCGAGTATTTTTTCCGCCTCATCTACGATCTTTTCTATGGCGCGCATGGGTCGGCGGACTATTCGGTGTTTCAGACTTTTCTCACACACCTTTGGCTCTGGATCATCATCGTCGGCTACGCGCTCTCGGTCATAGGACTTTTCGTCATCGTGTATGCGATGATACGTCTTTTCGAGCTTCGTGAGCGCGAAGAGGAACAGTACGGCACGCTGCTTCTTGCACCGGAGGCGGAGGGCGGCATGAACCGGCGCTGGCTGCACATCGAATCGCTCGGGAACGGCGCAAATGCAAGCGCGTGGCGCGAGGCGATTATCGAGGCCGATATCATGCTTGACGACATGCTCACCGAACAGGGATATGCGGGCGAGGGCGTCGGTGAGAAGCTTAAAGCAGTCGAACCGGCAGATTTCAATACGCTCCAGGATGCGTGGGAGGCGCACAAAGTGCGCAACCAGATAGCGCATGAAGGTTCCGCTTTCGCTCTTTCCGAAACGCTCGCCCGCCGCACCCTCGCCCGCTACGAGTCCGTCTTCCGCGAATTCAAAATCATTTAGGAGCGTTTTTTGGTACAGTTGCGTTGTCATCGGGAATTTCCTATACTTGCCCGTAGCGGGGTAGAGGAGAGGTACCTCGGGAGGCTCATGTGAAAACGTGACCCTATCCGGTAACGGATAGTGGAAAAACTCTCTAAATTGCTGGAATACCGTTAGAGCTTCTTGTGCTACAGCGTGATCCGAAAGGATGAGCGCGAACGCCTAAAAAACAAGAAGATTCGGCAATCAGCAGCCAAGTCTAGTTTCATTTATCGGGGGTTCCCCCCATTCTTATGGGGGAGGCGAACAACAGAGTGCGGAAGCGAGGACGTATAGTCCGAGCAAAAGCAACTCTGGAAAGTGAGACTGGAAAGGTTCAGAGACTATAATGGGAGAGTCCTTATGGGATTGTGGTATAGTCCATTCCAGTTGGAAACAGCAGGTGTAAAAGAACCTCCAGACGCCGGTTCGATTCCGGCCCCCGCAACAAGGTCGGACACCCTGAAAGGTGTCCAGCGGGCATCGAAAATCAGTTCAAGACCGACACGGTCCTGAAAACGCAAAAACCACGAAAGTGGTTTTTGCGTTTTCAGCATATACACCATATCTCCAGTTCGATTCCTTTTCTCGTATTTGGGACCTTTTCGTGTCGCAATCACAGCAAAATTGATCCGATTCCGAACAGGGGCGCAGGAATCGAACTGGCTAAAACCAACGTATACATCGGTTCCCCGAAGGGGACAGGAAATGGCAATCGAGGATATACATCACGAAATCTTCGGTCCGTTTATGGGCCCGGCAACACGCGACTCATCGTTGCACTGTCGAGTGTTTGTCCTGACACGCTATACTTGGAATATGACCGAAGTCGCAATCTTTGGCGGAGGATGTTTTTGGTGCACCGAGGCGGTTTTCAAAATGCTCAAAGGTGTCACATACGTGATGCCTGGCTACGCGGGCGGGAACAAGCCCAACCCAACGTATGACGAGGTATCTACCGGTCTCACTGGCCACGCCGAAGTGACGCGAATAGAATATGATCCGGCACAAGTGTCATTCCGTACGCTTATGACCGTCTTTTTTGCGTCTCACGATCCAACAACGCCCAATCGGCAAGGGAACGATATCGGCACGCAGTATCGATCCACTATCCTCTACACCACACCGAAGCAGAAAGAAGAAGCCGAAGCCTTTATTCGCGAGATTGAGGAATCCACAAAGGAAGGGAGTCCTGTCGTGACCGAGGTAAAGCCACTCGGAACGTTTTACAAAGCTGAGAATTATCATCGTGACTACTTCGCACATCATCCCGAAGCGGCATATTGTCAGCTTGTCATCAGCCCGAAAGTGGAAAAGGTGCAGAAAGAATTTGCCGAGTTACTTAAAAATAATCAATAATGTTATGAAAAAAGATAATGAACTCTCGCCAGAACTTCGACGTGTTGCGCGACAAGGCGGAACAGAAGCTCCGTTTATGGGCGCGTTTGTGAACAATCACGAGAAAGGAATATATAAATGTGCGATTTGCGGCACCGAACTTTTCTCGTCTGATACAAAGTTTGATTCTGGCACTGGCTGGCCGAGCTTTACCGATCCAGCGAATCTTGAGCACGTTGTTTTAAAAGAAGACCCCAGTCTCGGAATGTCACGGACTGAGGTTCTCTGCAAGACGTGTGGTGCGCATCTCGGTCACGTTTTTGATGATGGTCCAGCAGAAAAGGGAGGAAAGCGTTACTGCATCAATTCGGTCTGTCTTGAATTTGAGAAAAAATAGAATTGATTTCGATCCCGTACCGTTTTTAACGCGGGCAACATATTTTCAGTCCGATTCCGGTCCTCATGTCTGTAAATTATCCCGAAGTGCCGTAGATAGCGATAGCGTATCCCTCCATTATGGTATGGCCCCGCGCCCCAAGCCGGGTCGGCACATTTACTGTCCGTAACCGCCTGTAACCCAGCTGAACTCGACTTGCCAGTTCCGGGTCGGACAGCTCCAACCGGGACTCCCGGGATATGGACTCGCGCCGTACCCATCAGTGGTACGAATACCGAGCACATAGAACCCCTCCACACAGCCGGCATAGCTCGGTGGGTAGTAATAGTATGCATAGTTACCGCAGGAATTTTCCGTTCCTGGATTCGGATCCCGGACGCCTTTGGGCAGGTCGCCATCGGCTGTGAGCGCGGCGATAAAATTGCCATTCGTCGCGTCGCTGCCGGTTGACTCCCATCCGCCGCAGCCGGAATTATTCGAGTACGGGTACGCGTTGTTCTTGCTGTAGTAGAGCTCAAGCGCGACCTGGATTGAATGCATATCCGCGAGACGTCGGGCATCGTTCGCCCTCCCGCGGGCGGTGTTGAGTGCAGCCAGGACGACCGAGGAGAGGATACCGATGATGGCAATGACGACAAGAAGCTCGATGAGCGTAAAGCCGCGGTCACGGGCCATAGGGTGGTGCGGAAGGGCGTACGCCCTGCTGGAGGTCCGTGATGCGTTGTATGTCTGCCGGCGAGAGGCCGGGAGCGCTGCTACCGGTATGGATGAGGATGAGAACCGTGAGCACGAGACAAGCGAGGATGGCACCGATAAGCACGTACTCAGCGCCCCGCCTGGTGCGCACGAGACCAGTCGAGAGCACGAGACGGAGAAGAAATGGCTTTTGTGCTACTTCGGAGCGGCTGGCCGAGTATTGCTGTTCTTCGTCGAACTGGATATCAGCCATTCTAAAAGAATACTCCCGGCAATTTGAATCCTGAAGACGGTGTGTGCATATCAATAACTACTGATACCACTTATTTTCTCACGAGGGAGGGCTCCTGCCGTATTCAACGATGCGGACAACCAGCCCAGCAGCACGGACGACGCATGCCTTTGTGCATTTTATCGAGACCAACCGCTATACGATGGCTCCGAGTCTCTTTTTTCTTTGCAGACGTAACCCAACAAATCCACTCGTTACGCGCAAGCGGCGTGATGTCCTCCCACACCATGGCCGCCTTGGAGTCAGTCGTCAGTGCCTTCCGCAAATCTGCGGGCATCGGATGCACCACGCCATCAGCAAATTTCATGCTCATGAGTATACTCTGTATTACGAATGAGGGACGTAGGGCGCTCTCCGGAGAAATCCAAAGTGTAACCAACAGATTTGAATCGGTGTTATAAAAGGCACATCACCATACCCCGCAACTCATCCTTTATCGTGCTTGGGGCAGTCGCGCTTGTCCTCGTCGCTGGCATCTTTTTTTTGTGGGGCAACAAGTACGCCCTCGACACTCTGCGCATCACTCAGGTGACGCCCGACCAGATGCTGCAAGCTATGAATGCCGATAACTTCTACGGTCTTTGGCGCGAGAGCACACTCCTCGTCTCGGGTACCGTGGCGGGCATTTCGCAGCAGAATGGTGACACGCTAATACAGTTCACCAGCTCCATTTCGAAGGCGTATTGTGACATCGGTAGCGCCACCACAAGTCTTACGGTTGGCGATTCAATCCGCGCTCTCGCAGAAGGCGAAATAGCCAAACGCATACCCGAAGGCATCATGCTTGTCGGTTGCAAGGTGCTCTAGGAGACTGTGCGCAAGGCATGTTTGAATCCTGCCACGGGGATGCAGTATCATTTCAAGTAATGACAAGACCTGTACTAATCACGATTTTCCTCGTCGTCATGATAGCCGTCGTGGTTGGTGTCGATATGCTGTTCTTTAGGAACCACTTCTGGGAGCGGCTCATGGTGAACGTCGGCATCGTTGTAGTGGCCATCGCTTTCTACCTTAGATTCCTAAAATAAGGCACCTACTTTAGTTCTGCTGTTGAGCTCGAGGAAGATCGTGAAGCAAATTCTTTGCGCATCCATAACGTATTCCATGAGGGATTTAATTGTCGGCAGCACGGCGAAAATACTTGACAGAAGTCAGTAATAAGTGGTACTCTATAATTGAGTCGTCTGGCAATCGTCTGGCAATCGTCTGGCAATGAGGCGCACTTAGGTTCGTAATCCAACGACATACGAGAGGAGTTCTTTATGAATCGAAACAGAAAGCCCATTCCCCTTACCAGGAACGGCAATGGTAGCGATTTCGAAAGTTCCTGCGCGAAGTTTTTCCGTTTCGCCATTCCCGCGCTGTTCATGCTACTGGCCCTGGCCGTAGCACCGGCACCGCGCGCCGCGCAAACGCGGTTAAACATCCGCATCACGCCGCGCGCCGCGGAGATGATTGCCGCACTGAAACGCGGTATGACGCCCACCGCCGCGTCGGCCGGTCTGCCCGCGTCAAGCTCGAACATGATCTTTGCGCAATCCTGCAAAGCAGCCGGTAGCAGCGCCGTCGTCGCACATGGGACAGGTTTCGAGCGACTCGTTTGCGTATAGAACCGTGCGCATTTCATGGGACAGGCGGAAGCGAAAGCTTCCGCCTGATTTTTTATGCGACCAGTTGTCTCATACGTTATACTGGAAGGAACGGCTATTTGCGCCGCACCCGCTATGAAATCGAAAGTAATCAAAATCACGTCGGTCATGCTCGCCATCGCGTGCTTTGCTTTGCCATCCGCGGCATCGGCTTCGACGCTCTCCTCCGGGCAGGTGCAGGCGATTATCGGGCTTCTGGAAGCATTCAATGTCGATCAGTCGACCGTAGCTCTCGTAACGCAGGCGCTCGGAGTTTCTCAGACACCCGTTTCCGGCAGTCGCGCAGGCGTCTCAGACCCGCCCGCCCCTTCGCAGCCGCCGCCCGCGCCGCATGTTGCTCCGATTGGGAGCGCCTATCCCTCGAGCAACATCGGCTTCGACCTTTCCTACAATGCGCTTTCATATCCGGCGGGGCACTTCAGTTTCGGCATCGTCGGTATTTCAGGCGGAAAGGCCTTCGTGCATAACGACCGGCTGGTTTCCGAGTACTCCTGGGCGCATGTTGGTGCCATCGCACCGACCGTCTACATGAACCTGAACGCACCCTATGGAAGCGCCGTAGCGGGGAATATCGATACTCCGAAATCCTGCCCGACACCCGGTGCATCCGGCACCGAACCAACGGCCTGCGGAGGATACAACTACGGCTTTAATGCGGCGAAAGACGCATACGCGTACGCAAAGGATCACGCCGTCACGTCCGCGCTCTGGTGGATCGATATCGAAGAGGCAAACAGCTGGTCGCCGAACACAGCTGTCAACGACGCAACGATACAAGGCGCGATTGATTACCTCAATACGCAAGGCGTCCGTGCCGGCATCTATTCCGTAGCGCGCATGTGGAACGACATCGCGGGAAGCAATTTCGTGCCGACACAAACGATAAACGGCCAAGCAGTTTCCGTCCCGGCGTGGATGCCCATAGGTATTTCGAACCTGGTCAGTGCGATAAATGCGTGTGCAACCGATACGAGTTTCATCACGGGCGGTCCGATTTGGCTTGTCCAGTATGTGGCGAATTCAACAGCCGTCGATCAAAACGTTTCCTGCTAAAAGACCGAGAAAATTTCCATTTTTTTGAGAACTTGACACGTTCTGGTGAATATATATGCTCTGCGGCAGAGCACTTTGATTCCGTTGCGGACAGAGAGCTTCGCCCGCACCGGCCGGCGCGGACAATCCCTCGAGGAGAGTTGTCATGGCCACACAAAATGCGGTCGAAGAGAAACTAAGTACGACAATCCGGACACAACCTTTGTTTGTCCCCGTCGGAACGACAGAGCTTCCGAAGCTCCCTAGCAAACCGACTGATCAATGTTTCAACGGTCCGCAGTACGGGTTGCGCAGCATCAATCTCAACCGTTGGCTCCTGTCATATCAGCCGGAAACGCCCGATTGCGTTGTCACGGCACTCACGCCAACCAGGGTGGTGACAGAAGCTGAATGGGTTGCGGCGCTGCTCGGCGTGCCAGTTGATACGCCGATGAAATTAACAGCGGAGCTCCTCAAGGAACGCGGCCACACCATGTCCTTGGTACAAGTGGAATGCATGGTGGAACGAACGCAACAAGGGCTTCGTACCGGCATGCCTACCGACGGATGGTCCAGTTTCTTCTTCGTCGAGAACAAGAAAGACGGTGTTGAACTGACGGGCATCTATCGTGACGAAAGCAAAATGCGATGGTGTCTGCGCTTTTCACTCAATCGTGATATTCTCTGGCATTGCAGTCATCGTCTCCTTGTTCCCAACTGGGACGCTTCGAAACTTTGATTCCCTCGCCCTAGCGTTCAAACGTTCCTCAAACAAAATCCCTCTCGCACACGCGAGAGGGATTTCATATCATTTCCAACAGAAAGATAAAACCGCCGAGGCGGCGGTTTTATCTGCATCGTATTTCTCCTCACATCTTAACAGGGCACATCGTACAGGTCTTTTTGTGGGTAAAGGCAAGATAGAGTGCGGAAAGGCCGACGAGCACATAGACTGTCCACTCAAGCGATGGCGACGCGCCAAGTATAACGTGGACGACATTCCAATCAGCTCCGGCAAAACCTCCAAGACCGACCAAACCCCAGTTGAGCGCCCCGATGATCGTCAGCACGAATGCAATCTGGTGGAGTATTTTCATACGATAACGACGGCCGCTAGCTAGTAATGTTCTTCATGCCGTCTGCCGAAAGTATGACGTCTCCTGGGAAAATTGAAAGGGAGGCGGGTGCACAACGGGAAGTACCAAGATATTTCATATGATACACTCGGAGAACCATGACGCACATCATCATTTTTACCGCAAATTATCTGTACCTGCTGCCGGTAGTTCTGTTCATCGTATACGGGCTTCTCACGAAAAGAAGGAGAGAATTCATACTACTTTCCGTGCTGGTGCTCCCGACCAGTTATCTTCTCGGCGTCCTCGCCGGGCATCTGTTCTATGACCCGCGCCCCTTTGTCGTTTCCCATACCACGCCGCTCTTTCCCCACGCGCCGGACAACGGATTCCCCTCGGATCACGCGCTCCTTACCGGAACACTCGCGGCGCTCATTACGGCTTTCAGCATGCCTCTCGGGTTGTTCATGTGGTTCCTCGCATTTCTTATCGGTGCATCCCGCGTTCTCGCCGGCGTGCATCACGCTCTCGACATCCTCGGTTCATTCCTTATCGCAGCGGCAAGCACGACAGCTCTGTGGCAATTCCTAAAGCGATTCCACTCGTTCCGGGGCTAGCGGCTGTTTTCGGAAATCGCGCGTTCAAACAGTTCCGGTTTCGGCGGATGATGGGCATCCAGAGTGCGGATGAATGTTTCGCGGTCGAACGCGAAGCGCGGGTTGTCGCATTTTTCCGCTCCGATTGTCGAAGCGCTCTGATTTTTATAATCGTGCGCGGGGTATACGATCGTGTCGTCGGGGAGAGCGCCGAGTGTTTCGTGGAGCGACGCATAGAGCGCGGCACTATCGCCCTGCTGGAAGTCAGTGCGTCCGGTTCCGCCGATGAGAAGCGCATCGCCGGTGAAAACGGCGTCTCCTGCGCCTATTGAAATGCTTTCATTGGTATGGCCGGGCGTCGCGAGGATGCGAAGCACGGATCCGCCGAGCGGGAATTCCTCTCCGCCGACAACCGCATTGTCTTTCCCCTGCGAGGGCGCGTCTCGGTGTCGTATGATTTTTGCTCCCGTTGCTTGTTTCAGCGCGCCCGCACAGGACACATGGTCCGCATGCGTATGCGTTTCGATGATGTAGACGAGCGAGAGACCGCGCTGCGCGAGCAGCCTGCGATAGGCGGCTGCGGTGATTTCCTCCGACGGATCAATCAGCGCCGTTTCATTTGATGCCGCATCGCTCACAAGGTAGGAGAGACAGCCGCGCGGAGAACGGAGCTGGGTGATGACCATACGCCATTCGTGTTAATGAGTGACCGGAAGACCGGCCTTCTGCCACGCGATGATGCCGCCGGTGACATTTGTCGCCTGCTTCAAGCCGAGACCGTGCAGGAGATCGGTAGCCATGGAACTGCGGCCGCCGGAACGACAGATGACGTGGATGGAACCGTATTGCGTAAGACGCGGCGCTTCGGTTTCAAGACGGTCGAGCGGTATATTCAGCGCGCCGGCAATGCCTTCCGCGCGAACTTCCTCTCGCGTGCGCACGTCAAGCAGTACGTGGCCTTCAGCACCGAGACGTTCATACGCTTCGGTGACGGGTATGCTTTGGGGGCCGAGTGAAAAGCCGAACATACGCTACGAGAGAGCAAAGGCGGAGCTGATAATGTCGTCAACACGGTGCGCAAGCCGCGCGCGGCCTGTATTTTCTGCAAGGCAGCGCTTGGCATATTCGTGTGTGAACGCCTCGCCGAAGCGCTTGAGCGCGTTTGTGGCGGCTTTCACCTGATAGAGCGTTCGTACACAGTCAGTGTCCGTCACGCCGCGCTCGAGCGCATTTCTAAGCGCCTGTACTTGTCCTTCAATGCGGTTCAAGCGAACGATGAGATCGGTAGGCATATGTGCTGTTTAGGAATAACTCACCCCAGCATACCATATACCCCCATGGGTATGCACGCCCCGCTATCAGCGGCTACCAACTCCCAATCCTGAAAGAGTATTTTTCGTGCAGCAGTTTGTCGATGCTGTAATAACGCCAACTCTTGCCGAGCCAGAGCGCGACAAATACGATGAAATAAATGATAGCCGCGCCGATATCGGTCGAGCCCGGCTGGTAAGGGCCGCCAAATCCCTCGGCAGTCGACCAGATGACAAGCGCCATCAGCATGCCGCCGGTCATCGTTATCTTACTGAAAACTCCAAAAATGAGGCCGAGCGCAATCGCCGTTTCCGCGACCGCAACCGTGATGGCGAAAAAATGAGGCTCAACGTTTACCCCCTGCACCCAAAGATTAATCCAGGCCTGTACCAGAGCACCCTGTCCTTGCGCTCCATCGGTGAGATACGAAGTCAGATTGTTGATAAATGCGGGACTCCACTTGAAATACGCGTCAATAAGCCAGACGAAGCCGAACACGATACGCAAAACGGCAAACGAACGATCTTCTCGGGGACGCATAATGGAATGAGTTATGGAGTGGTAACCGGCAGACTCATATTTCTTTCCGAACACACATGTATCATAGTAGAACAAACGATGTGAAATGAAAGTACCCTGTGTGGAGTAATAAAGATATACCAACATAGTCATATTCATGAAAAAGCTTCTCGCAACATCATTCCTGGTCGGGGCGTCGGTTTTGTACATGTTTTTGCGCCCCGGGAGCGTGACCACACCCGCCGCTCTTGGAGCGACAAACGCCACCGGTGCCGGCGGCGGGACGACAATCCCATCCGCATCCCAAGGCGGTGCCGCATCGCCGCCGCCGTCGACTGCGCCGGTCGCCACACAGAGTAGATACAAGGATGGTACCTATACCGGGAGCATCGCAGACGCGTATTACGGGCCGGTGGAGGTGCAAGCGACGATTAAGAACGGCGCTCTGAGCAACGTTTCCTTCCTCTTGTTCCCAAACGGCCACCAAACCTCGACCTATATAAATGAACAGGTGATGCCGATGCTCACCCAAGAGGCGATTTCTGCGCAAAGCGCAAACGTGAACGGCATTTCCGGAGCGACATTTACGAGCCAGGCATTCCAGCAATCGCTCGCTTCAGCGCTTAGGAAAGCGCGAAGCTAGCCGTGCATGCGAGAGACACGCCTCATCATGGGCATGCCCATAGAAATAGAAATCGCGCACGACAGCGCACAGGATGCGCTTGAAGCAGCGTTTGCGCACCTGGTCGCCGTTGATGAGAGGTTTAGTCCGTATAAAAATGACAGCGAGGTTTCCCGCATGAACCGCGGCGAAATTGCGCCTGCGGATGTGAGCGAAGCGATGCGCGAGGTGCTCGCGCTTGCCGAAAGAACGAAGTCGGAGACCGACGGCTACTTCGATATCCGTCGTCCGGACGGATCTATCGATCCCTCAGGCATCGTAAAGGGGTTGGCGATACACGATGTCGCGACACTTCTCACCGCGCGCGGGTGCGAGCATTTTTTCGTAAACGCCGGCGGCGATATCGCAATGAGCGGGGAAAATCCGGACGGCGGCGCGTGGAGTGTCGGCATCAGGAACCCGTTCACGCACGATGAAATAGTGAAAGTCATCTATCCGCGCGGTAAAGGCGTCGCAACCTCGGGCTCCTACATTCGCGGCGCACACATTTACAACCCGCATGCGCCGGCGGAAGAGCTGCGCGACATCGTGAGCATGACGGTCATCGGTCCCGACGTGCTCGACGCGGATCGTTTTGCGACCGCGGCATTTGCGATGGGGAAGGGTGGCATCGCATTTGTCGAAGCATTGCCTGGTTTTGAGGGGTACGTCATCGATGCACAGGGCATCGCAACCATGACGAGCGGTTTTGGCGCTCTTACCAGGCCATGATCGCGGTCTTCAAAGCGTTTATCGATCGCACCACGATGTATCGGCTGGTGCTCTACTACCTTCTCACGCTTCTCGCCGCCGCAGTCCTTTTGGGCGCGCTCGGTGTGCTGCCGTATGCGCCGCTTGTCCTGCTTTATGCGACTGGTGTGCTGCTTGCGGCGGCATGGATCAGCAATGAAATTCTTGCGCGATTTTTCGGTGCGGCGACCAATGTCGAGTCCGCCATCATTACGGCGCTTATCCTCGCGCTCATCTTTTCACCTCTTGCGATTACCGGTACCGGCGGTGTTGCCGCTTTCGCAGCCATCGCCGCGGTCGCGATGGCGTCGAAGTATCTTCTCTCGATTGAGAAGAAACACATCTTTAACCCGGCGGCGTTTGCCGCCGTGTTCTCGGCATTCGCCTTCGGAGTTCCCGCAACCTGGTGGATCGGCGGGAACAGCGTGCTTTTGGCGCTCGTCATCCTCGGCGGCGTGCTCGTCGTGTACAAACTGCGTCGCTTCGATCTCGTGCTCGCTTTTGGCGCCGCGGCGCTCGGTACCATCGCGTTCACGTCGCTCAATCCTCTCATCGCAATTGAGGGAACGCTCCTGCACTCCGCATTTTTCTTCCTTGCGTTTGTGATGCTGACCGAGCCTTTAACCATGCCGCCGACGCGGCGATACCGTATCGTCTACGGCGCACTGGTCGGCGTGCTCTTCGCACCCGCCGCCCATGTGGGCTCATTTTATTTTTCGCCGGAGCTCGGGCTTCTCGTCGGGAATGCGTTCTCGTATATAGTGAGTCCGAAGAGGCGTTACACGCTCACGCTCATTGAGCGCCACAAGCTTGCGCGCGGCATTTATGAATTTGTCTTTCGGCCCGATCGCCGTTTGGATTTCGCTCCCGGACAGTATCTGGAATGGACGCTCGCAAAGGTTCCGTTCGACAGCCGCGGCAATCGCCGTTATTTCACGATCGCCTCAGCGCCTCATGACGAGAACGTACGTCTCGGCGTCCGTTTCTACGAAGCGCCAAGCGCGTTCAAGCGCGCGCTCGGCGCCCTCCCGCGGGGAGGGATTATTCACGCCTCCTCGCTTGCCGGAGAATTCACTCTGCCGAAAGACAAAAAGAAGAAACTGGCATTTATTGCGGGCGGCGTGGGAATAACGCCGTTTGCAAGCATGGCGCGGCATCTTTCTTCTTCCGGGGAATCGCGCGATGCGGTATTGCTCTATGCGAGCCGTACCGCCCCCGAAGTGGCATATCAGGACGTTTTCGCGCAGGCGGCGCGGGAGGGCTTGCGCACCGTCTACGCGCTCACAGCTGAAACCCCTCTTCTGCCCGGTGCGCATGCCGGGGCAATCGATGCGGCGCTCGTTACGCGCGAGATCCCCGATTATCGTGAACGTCTCTTTTATCTTTCCGGGCCGCCGGGCATGGTGTCGGGCACAAAACGCATGCTCCTCGCGCTCGGCGTCTCTCGCTTCTCCATCAAGACTGATTATTTTCCCGGTCTCGCCTGAACCCCGTCTTTAACATGACGAAAGTGGTACCATGACATTTCCATGCCTTCCGATAAGAAGAGAACAGCACGCGTGTGGCCTGTGTTGCGCGCATACAGCAAAGCCGCACTCGTCTATCCGAAATCCTTAAGCATCGCGGTCATCGCAACAGTCGGTATTGAAGCGGCTGCGGTCGTCGCGCCGCTGTATTTGCGGCAGTTCATCGATCTGCTCTCCGGCGGTACGCCTTCTTCGGGCACCGTGCAAGCGCTTTTCGTCGTGCTCATCATTTTTGCTGCGGTAAATTTTGTCGGGTGGATCGGGCAACGCGTGCGCATGCTCTCGATCGGGCGCATGGAGGCGAAAGTGATGGCCGATTTGTATGAAAACGCTTTCGGTTATCTGCTCGGCCACGCGCATGAGTTTTTCATTTCGAACTTCACCGGCACGCTCACGCGCCGCGTAACGCGTTACGCGCGTTCCTTCGAACAAGTGCTCGATAACCTGCTGCTCAATTTTTTCCCCGCCTTTGTTTTCGCAATCGGCGTCATCGGCGTACTCTCGGCGCGGAGCGTGCTGCTTGGCGCCGGGCTTTTCGTATGGACGGTCGCATTCGTGTACATCCAGTTCAGGATGGTGTTGTGGCGCCAGCCGCTCCGCTCCGCGCGCACCGAGGAAGATAGCAAGGTAACCGGTTTCCTTTCCGACACGGTGCTCAACCACTCGACCATCACCACTTTCGCGGCCGCTCCCTACGAGAAGATGCGGTTTCGGGACGCGGTCGCACGCTGGTATGCGGCGACAAAGCGCGCATGGGATGCCGATGCGTGGGTCTACGGCGTGCAGGGGCTTTTCGCCATCGGAATAGAGGTGGCATTGCTTGCGGGCGCGGTACTGCTCTGGGAACAGGGTGTCGTGACGGTGGGAGATTTCGTACTTATCCAGATCTACATTCTCGGCCTTATGAATCGTATTTGGGGCATCGGGCGCAACATGCGCCAGCTCTATGACGCGTTCGCCGATGCGACTGAAATGCTCGATATTATCGACACGTCGCACGCAATTGAGGATGTCGCGGGCGCGCAACCTCTTCATGTGGGCGAAGGAGCGATTGTCTTTGACCATGTTCATTTCGAGTATCACGCCAATCAGGCGGTGCTTCTTGATTTCGACCTTTCCATACCGCCGCATGAGAAAGTGGCGCTGGTCGGTTCTTCCGGTGCGGGGAAGTCGACCATCACAAAACTGCTCTTGCGTCTGTACGATGTTACGAGCGGGGCCATCCGCATCGACGGGCAGAACATAGCCGGCGTGACTCAGGAGAGCCTGCGCGCTGCAATAGCGTTCGTTCCGCAAGAACCGATGCTCTTTCACCGTTCGCTTATGGATAACATCCGCTATGGCCGTCAAGGGGCGACCGACGAAGAAGTTTTCGAAGCGGCGCGACAAGCGCACTGCGATGAGTTTATCAGCCGCTATCCGGAAGGATTTGAGACGATGGTCGGCGAACGCGGCGTAAAGCTTTCCGGCGGCGAGCGCCAGCGCGTGGCGATCGCGCGGGCGATTCTCAA
The DNA here is from genome assembly GCA_021778295.1 of bacterium. Lineage (GTDB taxonomy): Bacteria > Patescibacteriota > Minisyncoccia > Phycocordibacterales > Phycocordibacteraceae > C7867-001. Next base: position 5,255 of record JAJYCP010000002.1, on the reverse strand, counting down.
AAACGCGCCGATTCTCGTTCTTGACGAGGCGACATCGAGTCTCGATTCCGAATCCGAGTCGCTCATTCAAGATGCGTTTACGCGGCTTATGCAGGGCAAAACCGTCATTGCCATCGCGCACCGTTTGTCGACCGTGATGAAAATGGACCGCATCATTGTGATGGAAGCGGGCGCGGTCGTCCTTTCCGGCTCGCATAGGGAACTCCTTGCGCAGGAAAGTAATCTTTATAAAAAACTATGGGAGATTCAGGCAGGCGGCTTCATGAGCGCGAATTAGGCGCATTGTTTCTCACGAGCGCTTTTGCTAGTGTCTGTGGAGTGCGTCCGCTGGCGTAGCTCAGGCAGTTAGAGCATAGGATTCATAAACCTAAGGTCGCAGGTGCAAGTCCTGCCGCCAGCACCACGGGAGTATTCCGTCGTGAGCAACTCAGCTACGAGCAAGATTCTGCGCGCACGACATTTTGGAAGGAGTTTGGTAGGATAACACTCGCTTGCGGGAGTAGCTCAACTGGTTAGAGCGCCGCCCTGTCACGGCGGAGGTTGCGGGTTCAAGTCCCGTCTCTCGCGCAAACGGAGACGCCCTTCGGGGCGTTTTCCATTTGCGCGAGAGTTCGGAGCGAAGCTCCGAAAGGGACTTGAACGCCGGAGCTATAGGCGAGCAGCAGCGAGCCTAGCGAGGCAGGGTCGTGAGAATTCGTTTGCGACGGCAAACGAATTACTCCTGACCAAGCCCGTCTCTCGCGCAAAGCGCACGCCCCGCAGGGGCCACGCACCCACACTACGCGCGCCCGTACCGGTCCTCCAGCCGGGTGATGTCATTTTCGTCAAAATCTCCGAATGCTATTTCAAGGAAAGCGAGCCCGCCTGGACCGCCCGTAACGCGGTGTTCGGAGTGTCGCGGACTAAAAAAATTATCGCCCTCTTTGGCATCGTTATCTTTGTTTCCTATGCGCATCACGCCGGAACCTTTGATCACATGCCAGAATTCGTCGCGATGGTCGTGAGTCTGCAGGCTGATAGACTCGCTGGCGTTGACCGACACTATCTTTACCGTCGTTTTTTCATTCAGCGTGAAGCGCTCGAAATTCCCCCACGGGCGTTCCTCTTTCTCGTAGTGAGTGAGACCTTCCATGGAGGGAGTATATAACGTTTTTATACATAAATTGAAAGTATATGTGAATTCGGCTAATATGCGTTTGTATCTTAAGCCGAGATAGCTCAGTTGGTAGAGCACATCCATGGTAAGGATGAGGTCGTCGGTTCAATCCCGACTCTCGGCTCCAGTTTGGACTGACTTCGCACGCGAAGCGTGCGAAGTCAGTCCAAAGTGGAGAAATAGGTTCTGGCGGAGTACAATAGGTACTCAGTTATCAACATACGACCTGAAATAGAGTTCTTTTCGGTCTTCAACTCGATAGAATATAAAGTAAAGTAATGTCGAACCCAAAGAAGCCGCGCTCTATGTGTCCTGTGTGCGGGAAAGAACCTGCACGGGCGTTCTATACATACTGCAGTAACGCGTGCCAGATGGAGTTTCAACATCGGATGCATGTCGAGAATTGGAGGAATGGGAAGACGACCGGACTCAATTCAATAGGGGTCGTGTCTGACCCGGTGAAGAGCTATCTGCGCAGAAAATATAATAATAAGTGCTGTATCTGCGGATGGGCCGAGACAAATGTTAAGACTGGTGTGGTGCCGCTAGTGGCCGACCACATCGACGGTAACTGGAGGAATAATGCTGAAGAGAATCTGCGTCTTGTGTGTCCCAATTGCGATGCGCTTAGTCCGACGTATGCGGGTTCAAACAAAGGGAATGGAAGGCCGACTCGGATAGCAAGCAATCGAGCGTTAGAAGGGCGGCTACTAGCTCAAGTGAAGAAGTCATGATAATTTCCTTAGACACTCTTTGCCGGAGTAGCTCAGTTGGTAGAGCACGTCATTCGTAATGACGGGGTCCTCGGTTCAATCCCGAGCTCCGGCTCCAGAAAAACCATGCGTCTACAACGCCGTGATTGCACTGCCCGTGCATCTCGACTACTATACGAAGCGTATGTCTATGGAACGCATGGGAAAGTCACCGCGCGAGATGCGCGTTTCAGATGCTCGCGCTTCCGAACTCCGCTGGCGCGAGGGTTTTGGGCAAAAGAATCCCGCCGAGAGGTATCAGGAGGTGCAGAAAGAACTCATGGAATTGGAGGAGAAATTCGGCAACAGTGTTGAAGACACGCTCGCAGCACCGGCGCGCGTTCTCGAGGATCGCGAACAATCCCTCAAGGCGAGCAGAAAGATGCATCAAAGAATCGAAGAATTGCGCATGGAGAAAGAAAGGCTGGAGTTTGCAATAAAGAAATCGGGAGGGAACCCGGGCGATTATACCGTCCGGTGATTGCGGCGCACAATGGCTGACGATAGAGTAGCGCGGCTTGCGGAATTGGAAGCGATGATGGCATCGCCTGATTTCTGGACGGATAAAGCGCAAGCGCAAGTGTTGGTGCAGGAGTATCAGACGCTGAAAGAGGGAGGGGACGGTGATCCGCATGATCGGGGGAACGCCTCGCTCGCCATTCTCGCAGGCGCGGGCGGAGACGACGCCGAGGACTTTGCACGCATGCTCCGCCGCATGTACGAGGGCTATGCGGTAAAGAAAGGGTGGCGCGTGCATGAACTTCATGCCAATGAGAATCCGCACGGAGGGTACCGCAACGTCCTTTTGGAGATAACCGGCGCCGGCGCGTATGGGCGGCTTAGACACGAAGCGGGCGTGCATCGGCTTGTGCGCCAGTCGCCTTTCAATGCTTCCGCCAAGCGTCAGACCTCTTTCGCGCTTGTCGAGGTGCTCCCGACGCTCATTCCCGCCGATGGGGTCGAGCTAAAGCCGGATGATCTTGAAATGCAATTTGCGAAATCCGGCGGCGCCGGCGGGCAGAATGTGAACAAGCGCGAAACGGCCGTGCGCATTACGCATGTGCCGACGAATCTTTCCGTGCATGTCTCAAGCGAGCGCAGTCAGCAGGCAAATCGCGAGAAAGCGCTCGAGCTCCTGAAGGCGAAAATATTCGCCCACGAAGAAGCCCGTCGCGCCGCCGAAGCGAAAGGCCGCTCCATCGCCGCCACAACCGCAAACGAGTGGGGCAGCCAGATCCGCTCCTATGTCCTGCATCCCTACAAGATGGTGAAAGACCATCGCACGGGCCACGAATCAGCCAATCCGGAGCGGGTGCTCTCGGGAGAGCTGGACGATTTCATTGACGCTGTCGAATAGGGTACAATGAACGGCGACGCATGATTTATTTTGACAAGGTAACGAAGCGATACGGGGATACGGCAGCGCTCGAGGAGGTGACGCTTTCCGTCGCCCCGAAAGAATTCGTTTCTATCGTCGGCCATTCAGGCGCCGGGAAGACGACGCTTCTGAAACTCCTCCTCGCGGAAGAGCGCCCGTCGGAGGGCGCAGTCTTTTTTGAATCCATCGATGTCAACGACTTACCGAGTTCGGCGCTGCACCACTATCGCCGCAAAATCGGCATGGTATTCCAGGATTTCCGCCTCATCCCGAACAAGACCGCGTATGAAAATATCGCCTTTGCGATGGAAGCCGCGGGCCGTTCAGACGATGAAATCGCAAGCGACGTGCCCTACATCCTCGAGCTGGTAAATCTCGCCGATAAGGCCCCGCTTTTCCCCGACCAGCTCTCGGGCGGCGAGAAGCAGCGCATCGCCATCGGCCGCGCGATTATTAACCAGCCGGATATCATCGTCGCCGACGAACCGACCGGCAACCTCGACCCCATAAACACCTACGAGGTCGTCGAAATACTCAAGAAAATAAACGAGCTCGGGACGACTATTATCATAACGACGCACAATAAGGGCGTGGTGGACGCTATCGGCAAGCGCGTCGTGACCATGGACCGGGGCAAACTGGTGCGTGACGATGCGGAAGGCAGGTATGTCCTATGAAAGCAACTAAGGAGAGCGGCTTCGCGCCTGGTACAATAAACCCGATATGAATCTGATGATTATCAAACGGATGTTCGTGAGCGGCGGCAAGAGCTTCATTCGCGGCGGCGCGGTTTCGGCGGCAACCCTGCTTATCATGACCGTGACGCTTGCGATCATCAGTTCGCTCGTCTTTCTCTCCGCACTCCTTTCCTACACGCTCAACATGATCGAGAACAAAGTGGACGTCTCGGTGTACTTCGTTACGACCGCGAGCGAGCAGCAGATCTTTGCCGTAAGGGATCAGCTCGAAAAGCTGCCGCAAGTAACGAGCGTTACGTACACGTCGGCCGCCGACGCGCTCACGGCCTTCCGCGCCCGGCACGCAAACGACCAGCTCACGCTCCAGGCGCTTGACCAGCTCGGCGGCAATCCGCTTGACGCGTCGCTTGAAGTGCGCGCGACAGACCCTTCCGAATACCAAAGCATCGTGAACTTTCTTGAAGCGTCGCCCGCGCTCTCCTCCGGCGGCACCTCGATCATTGACCGCATAAATTACGCGCAGAACAAGGACGTCATCAACCGTCTCTCCCTCGCGATACAGGCGACGCGCGAAATCGGTTTCGCCATCATCCTCCTCTTCGCTCTCGCCTCGATTCTTATCGCTTTCGCGACGATCCGTCTCGCCATCTATACGACGAAAGATGAAATAGCGGTCATGCGGCTCGTGGGGGCGAGCAATGCGTATATCCAGGGGCCGTTTATCGTCGCAGGCGTCATCACCGGCGCGCTCGCGGCCGCGCTCGTTCTCATCCTCCTGTGGCCGGCGACATGGTACGCGGGAATGAAGACCGCGGGCTGGTTCGGCGGTTTCGATCTCGCGAGCTACTACCTCAGCCACTTCGCCCTCTTTTTCCTCATACTCATGCTTTCGGGCATCGCGCTCGGCTCCATCGCCTCCGTGCTCGCTATCCGTAGATACCTGAAGGTTTAGTCGCCTATGGCAAAAGAAGGCCACAAATACATATTCGTCCTCGGCGGGGTGATGAGCGGCGTCGGCAAGGGCGTCGTCACGAGTTCCATAGGCCTTCTGCTTGAACAAAAAGGCTACCCGGTGAATCTCGTAAAGGTGGACCCGTATCTGAACGTCGACGCCGGTACGATGAATCCGACCGAACACGGCGAAGTATTCGTGCTCCGGAGCGGTCTTGAGACCGATCAGGACATGGGCAACTACGAGCGATTCCTCGGACGCGATCTCACCGATGCGGATTACATGACAAGCGGCATGGTGTACCAGTCGGTCATCGCCC
>JAJYCP010000009.1 GCA_021778295.1 bacterium | reverse complement strand
ATTCTCGCTCCGTTCACGTTCGGTTTTGCGCTTCGTGTCGCTTACATACGCGCGAACCGCATCAGCGTTTTGGACCGACGCCAGGATCGTTTCGAGAAGCGGGTGTTCAGGCGCGAGCACCACATACGTCGCGCCATTTATGGTATCGGGGCGCGTCGTGAATACTTTTATTTTTTCATCGCGATGTTGAATCGGGAACTCGAGATAGGCGCCCTCGCTCTTGCCGATCCATGCGCGCTGAGCCTCTTTTATCTCTTCGCGCCACGGAAGCCCGGTGAGACTTTCGAGAAGGCGTTCGGCATAATCGGTAATTTTAAGGAACCATTGCGTAAGTCTCTTCTCTTCCACCTCGGTCCCACAGCGTTCACAACGGCCGTCGATTACTTGCTCATTCGCAAGTACCGTCTGATCTTTCGGACACCATTTCACCGGCGCCGCGCGGCGTTCGGCGAGTCCCTGTTCAAAAAGTTTTGCGAAAAGCCACTGCGTCCATTGGTAGTAGCCCGGGTCGCAAGTAAGGACTTCTTTAGACCAATCGAAAGACGCGCCCATCGAGGCGAGCTGTGCGCGCATACGGGCGATGTTTTTATAGGTCCATTCTGATGGATCGAGACCATGCTTTATCGCCGCGTTCTCGGCAGGCAGGCCGAATGCATCGAAACCGATCGGAAAAAGGACGTTCTTCCCGCGCAGCCGTAGCATGCGCGCATATATGTCAGTGACGGCAAACGCGTACCAGTGGCCGATGTGCAAATCTCCCGAGGGGTACGGAAATTCTGCGAGGAGATAGTATGGCTCTTTAGTATCGTCTGAAAGATCAGTGCGGTAGAGATTGAGCTCGGCCCACTTTTCCTGAGCTTTTTTCTCTATCTCGCGATGATCATATGCCATGGCGCGAAAGAACGGCTAATCGCGGAAACGGCGCCAACCGATATAGAGGAGAGCGAGAAGGCCGACCGTGCTGATGGCGAGCCGGATCCAATTGCCCGCGTCGCCCCAGTATTGCGCCGAAGCGATGACGAGCGCGAGTACGCCGCCGTAGGAAAGGCCGGACGAGACGATCGAGGAACCAATCGGCATAAAGCCCATGACAAGCGCAATGACGCCAAGACCGACCATAAGTACGAAGGCATAGAGCGCATGCCGATCATTTGCGGCCTGGAACGGCTTCTGACATTTGGCATACATGTCGCAATAACCGGTCATTTCCGAGCCGGAGAGCGCCGGCTTCGGCGCAGGCGAGTATTCCGTCCACACGCCCCCTTGCGCATCACAGGTCGGAGCATCCGTCGGCGAAATTCTCGATTGCGGGCAGAAGTCTTCGTAGTTTGGCGCCGGATAAGCGAGCGCAAGCACGACATTGAAGAATATGTTCAGAATGACAACAATACCGATTAAAAGAGCCCAGCGGACAAACTTCGGATGCTGTGGTGCTGTCGGTTCCATATGCGTGAAATTATACCATGCGTATGCCGCTCGCAGCCCTAACGTTATCCGTGCAGAAACACCATCACATCACCGTCAGCGACTCTGTACTCTTTTCCTTCCGTTCGTACTTTCGCCGCTTCGCGTGCGGCGGCCCAGCTGCCGGAGGCAAGTAAATCGCTCGTGGAAACGACTTCCGCGCGAATGAATTTTTCCGCGAAATCGTTATGGATCGCGGCACCCGCAACCGGCGCGGTGCTACCCTGCGGTATCGTCCACGCACGCGTTTCTTTGTCGCCGGTCGTAAAGAATGAGATGAGACCGAGCGTAACGTAGGCGCCGCGGATGAGATTCGCGAGACCATCCTCATGGACACCGAGTTCCCGACGGAAGCTGTCACGGTCCGCGTCCGCAACATCATTCAACTCTTGTTCGGTCGCCGCATCAACCATGACGAAACGGGACCCGAGTGCCGCGATGATTTCGTATGCCCGCGCAGCGCGCCCGTCGGCAAGTTCGTCAAGATTGTGTCCGCCGCTTTTCCGATTGAGTGCATACAGGATCGGCTTCATGGTAAGCAAATTCATGTGAGCGATGCGTTTGCGTTCTTCATCGGTCAGTCCCGCATGGAGCGCGAGCTTCCCCGCAGCAAAACCCTGCTCTAATTTCGCGAGCGCAGCATCGAGCGCGGGAGCATCTTTCACGCCCGTCACGATATCGCGTTCAAGCTTATCGCGACGCTTGCGCACCTGTTCCGCATCCGCGAGCATGAGCTCCATATTGATTATCTCTATGTCTTTGTAGGGCTCAATGGTGCCATCAACGTGAAGCACTGCCGGGTCATCGAAAAACCGCACGACCTGAAGGATCGCATCGGTCTCGCGAATATGCGCAAGAAATTGATTGCCAAGACCTTCCCCTTGCGCCGCGCCCGCGACAAGTCCGGCGATATCAACAAATTCTATCGCTGCCGGTATGATTTTCTCGCTTGCGGAAAATTTTGCGAGCTCAGCAAGCCGGACATCGGGGACGCCGACGACGCCGACCGAGGGGTCAATGGTGCAGAAAGGATAATTTTCAGCCGGTACGGACGCTTTAGTGAGTGCATTAAAAAGCGTGGATTTCCCCACGTTCGGCAATCCGACGATTCCTATTTTCAGCATCAGTGCACCCTAGGGCTACTTTCCGTTTCGCGCAAGCCGTTCGACCGTGCGAAACCAGCGGGCTTTCGTCCTTTCTGATGCCCGTTCGGACGGACCGAAGACGGTTGAGCGCGCGCGGATACCGGCGAAGCGAAGCAGACAAAGTTCAAGTGTGACGGTCGGCGGTCCGTACATAAAACGGAGAAGCCATGGCATCGAGTTCGCGCTCGTGATGATGCGCGCTGTCCGACCCTCGAGCAATTTCGTCCAGGTGAGACCGTGATCGGCGAAATTGAAAGCGAAATGCGGCAGCCAGGCCCGGTCGAAAAGCCCCTTGAGCATCGCCGGCATCGAGCTCCACCACGTCGGATACACGATAACGATGTGTTCCGCCCAGCGCACATGTTCCCGAAAAGCCTCGAGGTCGGGCTCGAGCTGCTGGATACTCTTATAGCCCTCGTGCAGAATCGGATCGAAATGCATATCGCCGATGTTTTGCCGTCGCAACTCGTGTCCCGCCGCACGCGCGTGCGTCTCATAGGTGTCCGCGAGCGCGCCGGAAAGTGTCGCGGGATCGGTATGACCGAGGAGGATGAAGATTTTCATTTTTTTATTTTAACAAAGCGAGCAAGCGCGCATAGTGGAGCATCGCGTAGAGAAGCGCGCCTGCCACCACATAAAGCGCCGCGGCCTCGCCGAAAGAGAGGGCCGGCAATTGTCCGAGCGTGAGGTAGACGAGAAACCACCAGGCCGTGAACGTCGCGGCGCTACCGAGCGCAAAGGAAATCCGGCGGCGCGACAGCGCGAAAGAGACACCGATAATGAGAAGCGCGAGCGCCATCAAAGTCCAGTAACTGGCAGTCAATGCCGGTTGCGATGCTGTGTGGGACGTGTACGCGGCGATAACGAGCGCAAAGGAAGCGACCAAAAGAAGCGACATGCCGAAACGCAGTCCTCTTGCAAGGCCATCGAGATGGGCGCGTTCGGCGATGTCTATCTTCCCGTCTCGCATGGAACGGACATACGCAAGCTCTCCCAGAACCGCGGCAGCCGCGCCAACAGACGCGCCGAGTGCTTGGCAGAAGATAAGAACCGAGACGAGCGGGGTCATGGACTATTTTTGCATGAGCGCGGCAAGCTCAGTGCGGTATTTCTTCATCACTTCCATCGACGCCTTCATCTCGCTCTCGCCGCCTTTTTTGCGTCGTTCAATCTCTTCGCCGATGATCTTGAAAAGATGCGGGTCCTTCGAGACGAGCGTGACCATCTGATCGCGCTGTGCCTGCGGCACATCTTTCATTTTCCAATTGGCGTAGTGCTTTAGAAGAAAGCTCTGGACGGACATGCGGAAACTATATCACAAAAGACCTCAGGGGAGCTTCGGGCGCGAATGAAAGCCGCGGATGGTCCGTGTGGTGAAATAGAGCGCAAAGAGAGAAAGGAATGCGAGCGCTTCGACATAGGCAAAAGAAGGATCGAAAAGATTCCTGCTTGCGCGATAGTGCTCGACGGCGGCAGTACCGAAAAGAAATGTTCCGATGACGGCGAAAAACGCGTCCACCCAGTGGATCCAGTATTCCCTTGGATTTGTAATTCCGGCCGAAATGACAAGCGCGGCGGCCGCGATGACCGCACCGACGGTTGGGAACGGCAACTCGGCGCCGGTAGATTGCGCAACAATGAGCACGAGCGCGCTTACGAGGAAAAGTCCGCGCACCGCATCGCCGTGATAATGAGGTATCGTACGGCGCGGCGGAACGTAGTCACCCCCGTTCCCTTCAAAAGTCATAATCTTAGTATACCTCTCTTTGACGACGCGCAAGTGCTAAAGAAGTACAGTCGCCTGGTTGCGGGATACTTCGGCGATACCATCTGCGGAGATTTCAAAATGAAACATCTCTTCGTTCGCCGCCCGGACATGCATCTCGCCCTTGGCAAGCAGGGAAACGAACGCCTCGTGTCCGGCGAGAATTTCGAAAACGCCTTCGCTACCCGGCAAGGATGCGGAGAGTGCTTCCCCGTCAAAGAGATTTTCTCCGACGCGCGCGACAGTGAGGTGGAACGTTTTCATCCTGCGACGTGGTCGATGCTTCCTTTCATGTAGAACGCTTGTTCCGGCTTGTCATCATGCTTCCCTTCCACTATCTCCTTGAAACCGCGTACGGTTTCTTCGCGCGAGACATACTGGCCCGGCATGCCGGTAAACGGCTCGCCGACGAAAAATGGTTGTGAAAGGAACCGCTGTACCTTGCGCGCACGTGCGACTGAAAGCCGATCCTCTTCCGAAAGTTCTTCGATGCCGAGAATCGCGATGATATCCTGCAAATCCTTGTAGCGTTGCAGTACGCGCTTCACCGCATTTGCAACGCGGTAGTGTTCTTCTCCGACGATGTCTTCGGCGAGCGCTGCGGAGGATGATTCGAGCGGATCGATCGCCGGGTAGATACCGAGGGCGGCCAGCGCGCGAGAGAGCACCACGGTGCCGTCGAGGTGCGCAAATGTCGTCGCGGGCGCGGGGTCGGTGAGATCGTCTGCCGGCACATACACCGCTTGCACGGAAGTAATCGAACCTTTTTTGGTCGAGGTAATACGCTCTTGAAGTTTCCCCATTTCTTCCGCCAATGTCGGCTGATAGCCCACGGCGCTCGGGACACGTCCGAGAAGCGAAGACACTTCGGAACCCGCTTGAATAAAACGAAAGACGTTGTCCATGAAGAAGAGCACGTCCTTGCCTTCCCTTTGAGATTGCACTCCTGTCCCGTTCGAGCCGCCCGCCCCACCGTCTCTGAAATATTCAGCCATCGTTAAACCCGAGAGCGCGACGCGGGCGCGGGCGCCCGGTACCTCGTTCATCTGTCCGAAAACAAGCGCGGTCTTCTCGAGCACGCCCGATTCCGCCATCTCGTGATAGAGGTCGTTGCCTTCGCGCACGCGCTCGCCGACGCCTGCGAAAACCGAATAGCCGCCGTGCTCGGTCGCGACGTTTCTGATGAGTTCCTGAATGAGTACGGTCTTCCCCACCCCCGCACCGCCGAACAATCCGACCTTGCCGCCTTTCAAGAACGGAATGATGAGATCAATGGCTTTGATGCCGGTTTCAAAGACTTCCGCTTTGGTCGTTTGCTCGTCAAAAGCGGGCGCGCCACGATGAATGGGAAGACGCGGCGCATCTGGGGCCATCGGTCCTTTCCCGTCAACCGGTTCGCCAAGCACGTTAAAAAGCCTGCCAAGCGTCGCTTCGCCTACCGGAACATTGATGGGTGCGCCGAGCGCCGCGGCGCTTTCGCCGCGCGCGAGTCCCGCAGTCTCATTCATCGCGATGGCACGCACGCGGTCAAGACCGAGATGCGACGCGACCTCGAGCGTGATGCGACCGTGTGCGGCGCTCTTCTCGATGACGAGCGCATCGCCAATGCTCGGGCGCAACTCCTTGAAATGCACATCGACAACCGGCCCGATGATCTCTGTAATTGTTCCGTTCATACTATTGAAATTATGTTGCTAAAGCTTCACGACCGCCCACGATTTCCGAGACTTCGCGCGTGATCGCCGCCTGACGTATCTTGTTGAAAAGACGCGTGAGGTCATGCGCGACCTCCTTTGATTTATCGCTTGCATTTTTCATCGCCACCATGCGGGCTGAGTGCTCGGATGCCTTTGCTTCGAGCAGCATGTGGTACAGCGAGATGGCCACAAGACGCGGTGCAAGCATGGCAAGCACCTCGCCGCTGTCCGGTTCGATAGAGTACGCCGGAACCGATTCAACGGCGCGCAGGTCGCTCCACCTTCCTTTCTCGGGCACAATGTCTTCGATAAGCCGCGTGACGTCGGGAAGTGCGAGCGGAAGCAGACGGCGGATCGTCGGTATCTGCTCAAACGTCGATTTGAAGTTACTGTATGCGACAAGAACTTCGTCATACGTTTCATTGGTGAATGCATCTCCAAGCTCCGCTGAAAGCTCTTCCATGACGGAAATCTCAACCGTATCCTTCTTGTTCTCGAACGCTCGGGCGACAGGGTACCCGCGCCGCGCGAAATACTCTTCGCCCTTCCTGCCGTACGCATAGACGGTAACGGCGTCGGTCGCGTACGGCGCGACGGCTTTGGCGGCCGCCATGATAACGCCGCTATTGAGCGCACCTGCAAGGCCTTTATCGCTCGTCAGGATGACCAGTGCGACACGCCGAATATCCCGGGCTGTCGCGAGAGGGTGGCGCACAAGATCCGCACTACCGGAAAGCCGGGCGAGTATCTGAAGCGCTGCCCGCGCATACGGGCGGCCCGTAAGCGCGACGCTTTGCGTTTTGCGCATCTTGACCGCCGAGACGGCCTCCATTGCCCGCGCAACTTTATGCGTACGTTCAGTCGCCTGTATTTTCGTTTTGATATCCTTGAGCGCCATAAGATTTTCTGAGGCCGTTACGCGACTGGTGTATGCCGGGTGATAAATGTATCAAGCGCCGCACGGAGCGCCATTTCGGTTTCTTCACTCATCTCTTTGGACTCGCGAATATTCGCAAGGATGCCGTCCCCCTCCCGCGTGAGATAGTCCTGCAGCTTCGTTTCAATCGTGCTGATCTCGGAGGGCGGGAAGCTATCGAGATAGCCGTTTATCGCCGCGAAAATGGTTGCTGCCTGCATCTCAAACGGCATCGGAACGCCGCGCGGCTGATTCAGGACACTGGTCATACGACGCCCCGCGTCAATACGTTTTTTCGTCTCCGCATCAAGATCCGAGGAGAATTGCATAAATGCTTCGAGCTCCCGAAATTGCGCGAGTTCCAGTTTTATTTTCCCCGAGACTTTTTTCATCGCTTTTGTCTGCGCGGCGCTGCCCACGCGCGAGACCGAAATGCCGACGTTGATCGCCGGACGCTGGCCTTTGTTGAACAGGTTCGCTTCCAGATAAATTTGTCCGTCAGTAATGGAGATGACGTTCGTCGGAATGTATGCGGAAACATCGCCTTCCTGCGTCTCGATGATGGGGAGCGCCGTCAGGGAACCGCCGCCTCTTTCTTTTGAGAGCTTCGCCGCGCGCTCGAGAAGCCGCGAATGCAGGTAGAAAATATCGCCCGGGTATGCTTCGCGACCCGGCGGGCGGCGCAGGAGCAAAGACATCTGGCGATACGCGACAGCCTGTTTGCTGAGATCGTCATATACGACAAGTGCGTCCTTGCCCTGCTCCATAAAATATTCGCCGATCGTTGCGCCTGTAAATGGCGCGAGGAATTGGAGCGCTGCGCTCGCGGAGGCGCTTGCCGTCACGACAATGGTGTAGTCCATCGCGCCGCGCTCGGAAAGTTCAGCGACGATTTTTGCCGTCTTGGATTCCTTCTGGCCGATAGCGACGTAGATGCATATCGGACGCGTCGCGGCAGGCTCGTTTTTTTGATTGAGGATCGTATCGATTGCGATACTCGTCTTCCCCGTTCCACGATCGCCGATGACAAGCTCCCGCTGGCCGCGTCCGATCGGAATCATCGCATCGACTGCCTTGATGCCGGTATGGAGCGGCGCATTCACCGGTGCCCGGTCGATGACTCCATATGCTTCGCGCTCAATCGGACGTACAAGTTGCGCACCGGTTGCACCCTTGCCGTCGACCGGTTCGCCAAGCGGATTTATCACGCGGCCGATGAGGCTTTCGCCGACCGGCACCGAGAGAAGGCGTCCGAGCCGGCGTACGAGCATGCCTTCGTACACTTTCGACGCATCGCCAAGGATGACCGTACGCACGCTGTCCTCTTCGAGATTCAAGACGAGCCCGTACAGCGGCGCGGGATCCTTGAGCGCTTCTGTAAGCGGACGATCGAACGTGGGATCGAAAAGCACCATTTCGGAAAGGACGGCTTTCGAAAGTCCGTCAACTTCTGCGATGCCGTCGCCGGCAGCGCGGACGATACCGACCTCTTCCGCGCCTTCCTGCGGTGTCCACGCGGCGATCTCTTTCTCGATTCTTTCGATGATGCTTTGCATACGCTATGCGATGATGTTCTGATAAATATCCACAAGCGCGCGTTTTGCCGAACGATCGACAAGGACGCCGGCTTTCTGAGCGCGCCATCCGCTGATGAGCGCGGGATTCACGATTGCGCGCGTCGCGCTGATGCCGCTCGCGGCGGCGGCGGCGAGCGCGTGCGTCGCTTCTTTTTCATGGGCGACTTCCACGCGCGGACGGAGCGCGTGCTTCCGCGCCGCGATTTTCCGTAGCTCGCGCACAATCTCCGGAAGCATTCTCATGCGGCCTGCGCTTCGCAGATGTAGGATGAGTTTGTGCACGGCGTGGTCGGCCGTGGGTGCATCCTCGAGCTCGGCGACCGTTTCGAGCAATCGCGTGTAGGTATCAATCATGTTTCTGCTTCATGATCTTCTCGGCGGCGAGGATCGCGAGTCGTGCGATATCTTGCTCGCTCTCGCGGCGCGCGCGTGCTGCCGTCTCGGCGGCGCGGGTCTCGGCATCTTTGTTGACGGCAATCGCGCGATTTTCCGCTTCTTTCAAAAGTTTTGCTTTTTCGATTGCGGCGGCCGCGAGCGCGGCGGAAACTATACTTTCCGCTTTCACATCCGCATTCTTGACGCGCATTGCCGCCTCTTCGTCCACGCCGGCGAGCGCTTCTCGGGCCTGCGTGGCATCAGCGACGCCCTGTGCGATAATCTGCCGCCGCTTCTCAAGCGTCCGTAGTACGGGCTGATACAGGAAATACCACAGTGCGACGAGAACCACGCCGAAATTCACCGCTTGCGCGATGAGAAGACGCCAGTCGATGCCGAATGCCGAAAAAAGCTGTTGCATGCCAGGAACGATACGTTCGTTGATTTCCTAAACGAACTTGATGATGAAGGCGACGACGAGCGCCAAAATGCCGAGCGCTTCGGTAAACACGATCGCGAGGATCATGTTCGAAACGATTTTGCCGGTAGCTTCGGGATTTCTCCCGATTGCCTGCATGGCGCCGCCGCCGATGAGCCCGATACCGATGCCAGGTCCGATAACGCCGAGACCGGCCGCAAGCGCCATGCCGAGCATGCGTGCTGATTCTATATCCATATCCGTGTATTACTTGATAAAAGGCCCGTATCCCGGAGCCGCACGAAGCGCCGCTAGTGCGCTTCGTGCGGCTCCATGATCGCCAGCTTTATGAAAAAAAGAGTGAGCATCGCGAACACAAGCGCCTGTACGAGCCCGATGAACATCTCAAATGCCATGAGCGGCGCCGGAAGAAAGTATGGAAGGAAATATCCGGCGACCAATACCAGGACCTCGCCGGCAAAAATATTTCCGAAGAGACGAAATGAAAACGAAATAAGCCGACCGAGATTGCTCATGAACTCGATGAGTCCGACGACAAATCCGATCGGTGAAGTCAGATTAACATATTTCCCGGCATACCTGAAAAAGCCAAGCGCCGCTATACCGGTTATTTCAATGGTAAAGAAAGAAATCATCGCAAGCGCGAGCGTGAAATTGAGATCCGTGGTCGGTGCGCGCAAGAGCGGCAAGAAATTTCCGGCGTGTAGGAGTCCGAAAGAACCGACGCCCGGAAAAAATTCGAGTTCGTTCACGAATGCGATGAAAAGAAAGACGGAGGCGATGAGAGGAAAGAAACGCCGCGCAAGCGTTTCGCTTTCAAGCACTTCGGTCATGTACGCGAGCGCTCCTTCGAAGGCCCACTCTACGCCGGCCTGCAGTTTCCCGGGAACGAGCGCGAGTGAACGCCCGAAGAAAAAAGCAAAACCGATGAGCAACGCCATGACCGTCCAAGCCATGAGAAGCGAATTGGTGATGGGGAAACCGAAAACGGAGCCAAGTTGCTCCGCTTTCAGCACGACTGTAATTCTCGAATGCATGCGCACGCATTCTAGCAGATGGCCCTCATGGTATGCTATACGTCGTAGTCGAGTTAGCAGTAATACAATTACATTATGGCGATTAATCCAGCTTTGTCGAAGCCGCTTAATTTTTCTCCGGAACTTACGGCGGTTATCGGCGCGGGGCCGCTCCCGAGAACCGAAGTGGTCAAGAAACTTTGGGAATACATCAAGAAAAATAATCTTCAGAATCCGGCAAATAAGCGCAACATTCTCGCGGATGACAAACTGAAAGCCGTCTTCGGCGGAAAGAGCGAGGTCACGATGTTCGAGATGACAAAGCTCGTCTCGGCACATTTGAAATAAACAACGAATGAGCCATCAATCAAAATCCGCCTTAAGGCGGATTTTGATTTGTGGCGCCGCAGAATACCGCGGCATTCCTACAAAAATTTTGTGGACCTATCGGGAATCGGACCCGAGATTCGACTATGCCATAGTCGCGCGTTACCACTACGCCATAGGCCCGATGCACGGTGGACCCTAGCGGATTCGAACCGCTGGCCTCGTCAATGCGAATGACGCGCTCTACCAACTGAGCTAAGGGCCCGTGTCGCGATTCTAACATGTGGAAAAATAAAACACACCGCTCGGCTCGGTCGTATCCGCGCCTCGACATCGCGCACCACTGTGCGCGATATGCCTGCGGCTCTCGCTCACCATCGTTCGCTCGGGCCGCCGGGAATCGAACCCGGCCTACCAACACCCCATGCTGGCGTACTACCGACATACTCCGGCCCGCGTGCAGTGCTGTTCCCTGTCGGGCCGCCGGGAATCGAACCCGGTCTTTACGAACCCGAATCGTACGTACTACCGGTATACTACGGCCCGACAGGAAACATCACTTCTGCATCCCTCGTGTGCGCTCTATAGGATTCGAACCTATGACCTTTCGCGTGTGAGGCGAACGCTCTAACCAACTGAGCTAAGAGCGCAGGCACGATGTACCATAGCAGATATCCGCTTAGATTCCCAGATTGCTGAGCGCCTGTTTTACTTCGTTAATCGGCAATGCGAAACCGATATTTTGCGAACCCTGCACCATCGCAACGTTGATACCGATCGCTTCGCCCGCAAGATTGACGAGCGGGCCGCCGGAATTCCCCGGATTGATGGCGGCATCGGTTTGGATGACGCCAGTCAACGTCTCGGTTTTCCCCTGATCATTTGCCGCAACTATCTTCCGATTCAAGCCTGAAATAACACCGACGGACACCGAATTATTATACTGCCCCAGCGCATTCCCGACCGCAAAGACCGATTGCGCGAGCTGAAGTGTCGATGAGTCTCCGAGCGGGATGGTCGAATAGCCGCTTCCTGCGATTTTCACAACCGCGAGATCTTCGGTGGGAGAACGCCATATCACCGTACCGGTTTTCTGCACGCCGTTTGCAAGCAATACGGTGTAGAACGCGTTTGTGTCCGGCACAACGTGCTTGTTGGTCACGATATAACCGTTCGCGCGTACGAAGAAGCCGGTACCGGCGGAAACCTGCTGAGTCGTCGTACCGATCTGCTGGTACACCGGCACCTGGATTCCAAAGCCTTGGAAAAACGGATCGTTTCCGAACGGATTTTGATACGTTACCTGGAGCTTCGGTACCTCCTTACTCTCAACGATTGAAACGACTGCCGGTGCCACTCTCGCCACTGCATCCTGGAGCGCCTGACTCTGTGATTTTTGCGCTAACTGTTCGCGGCGCGCGAGTTCGGCGATGTTTGCGGCAGTACTTGAGGCAGTTGCATTTGTTGTGTTTGCTATTTCAGAAACGGAAGACTGCAGCGCCGCAACGGAATATGAAAGACGGATGATCTCTTCATGCTCATACACGAGACCGCCCACGAGCGCCACGAGCGCCACGAACGATGCAAGCCGAAAACTGTCCACCTTTCTTGTCATCGTTCCCGATTATATCGCACGTGGCGGCGCACGTTGCCTTATGCACTGCTCGTGCTACCCTGCTGTGCATACCCTTATAATTCCCAGGAATATGCACCCAGAACGAATCAATGCCCCGCAGAGTCCTACCGAAGATCAGCCGAATATTGCCTCGGTTACGCGGCTGCTTTCTACCATCTCAGAACAGATGGACAGCAAGGACGAACGCGCTCTGATTGAACTCCTTCCCGACATAAAAGAAAAAATAGAGGCTTTGCACGAAGCGCAAGAGAGCTTCCCGGAGGCAGCGAATATAAAAGAAGCCCTTCTTAAACTGCAGGAGTACCGCGAAAAAATCGAGGCGATGCGGAAAAAGTAAGCCGCTTTCGATTGAAACCTTGGGTGGACCCTAGCGGATTCGAACCGCTGACCCCCTCATTGCAAATGAGGTGCTCTACTACGAGGAGCGCAGCTGAGTAAATGCGTCTTCACATTTACTCAGGCGAAGAGAGGAAGCCGGATTACTGCAAGAGTCCTCCGGCTTACCAACTGAGCTTGTTGTGGACCCGACCGGGATCGAACCGGTTACCTCCTCATTGCAAATGAGGCGCTCTACCAAGTGAGCTACGGGCCCGAAGTGAGGAAAACAGAAGAGCGTCTTCGTTCGTTCTGTTTCTCCGAGCGAGGGCCCGTATCGGCGTTTTCGATACGGACCCCTGAAAAAGACTTTACCGTGCGAGCGCAAGATTGACCAGATGGGAAAGAAAATCAGGAAATGGAATACCGACTGCGGCGAGAGATTTCGGCAGAAGCGATTCGCTCGAAAGTCCGGGTAATGTGTTCGTTTCCAAATAATAGATACCCTTCGGGGTAACGATGAAATCGGAACGCGAGTAGTGGCGCAACTCCAAAACGCGATGCATGGCCTTTGCGGCCCGTTGCAGCTCTTCGGTCAAAACACGTGAAAAATTACCCGGGCAAATTTCGCGCGTGGTGCCGGAATACTTCGCCGCCAAGGAGAAGAAATCGCCCGCAGGGGGAATGATCTCAATGGTCGGTAGTGAGTACAACGTCTCTCCGCGAAGATTTTCGACGATGCCGACGGTTGCCTCTCGTCCGCGGATATATTCTTCAACTAAAACGCTTGGGGCTCCCTCGTCAAAAAGCTGTTCGATAGCGGCAAGGACGGGGGCATAGCCGGCGGCTATTGAAACGCCGACTGAGGAACCCCAACCAACAGGTTTTATCACGACCGGTTGCGGGAATGCGCGTATGATCTCACGCGCGACCTTCTCGCTGTCTTCGCGCCGTTCGATATGGCGGAACTCGGGTGTGAGCAGCCCTTCTTCCCGCGCGCGCATCTTCGCCATGAGCTTATGCATTGCGAGGTACGAACCAAAAGAGTCCGCACCGGCGTATGGAATCCCGAAACGCTCAAGAAGCTTCTGTACTTCCCCGTCCTCGCCGTACTCGCCGTGCAAACCGATAAGAACGACATCGAGCTGGCGGAGAAGGCGTTCCGGTGGAACCGGACGGCCCTGAATATGCCATACGCCCTTCCTGTCGATATAGATATCGCGCGCGCTGAAACGTTCATCGGGTAAATTCGCAAGCATCGCGGCGCCCGTGCGGAGCGAGATCTCATGCTCGCGCGACGGTCCGCCCCGCAAGACCCCGACGATGGTGTGCATGCGGAAAGTATATCAGACTCGCTTCAAGCGCATGCCCCGCGAACGCGCGGCGCGATGGCGCGCGAGCGAGAAACGATGGGCTTCGCTGTTGGCGAACACGGCATCGGTTTCGCTGATGCCGGCAGACCGCGCGCCGATGATTTCGCGCGGCCGGTGCCGGTCATCTTTCACCACCGCCGCAACCGGAATACTGAAACCAGCCTCACGCAGGGTGTGTTCGGCGGCTTTTTTGTGCGGTCTTCCGCCGTCCACGACGATCGCTTTCGGGAGGGACCATTCCGGGTGCGCAAGGCGCCGTAACAGTATTTCCTTCAAGGAGGCGATATCATCGTTTTTAGTGGCGCCGCGGATGCGAAATGCCCGGTAATCTCTTTTGACCGGTACGCCGTCCTCGACAACCGTCAGAACGCCGATTGCATTGGTGCCGGAGAGGTGCGCCGTGTCGTACGCCTCGATGCGAATTCCCGCGAGATGTTCCGGCCGTTCCCTGTGTTCATCTTTGACGAGCGATACATCTTGAATGTGGTCGAGTGCGAAAAGCTCGCGGCGCGTACGCGCCGCGTCTTCAAACCGTTCTTCTTTTGCGGCGGCGCGCATCTCTTTCTCAAGCATGTTCCGCAAATATTTTCCGCGTCCGGCAAGAAAAAGTTCGACTTTGCGCATCGTACGGCGATAGCTCTTCGCATCAAACGCGCCTGCGTGCGCGGGCAAACGCGGATATTGCTTGATTTGCCTGTTGAATTCCATCTGCGCGCGATGATGCTTCCCGTGTGCGGTAACCGGCCGCGCGGTATCAAAAAAAGGAAAAATACGCTGTATGAGCCGCAAGCCGGCGCGCAACTGCGCACCCGACGGGAACGGACCGTAGAGCGCTTTTAGTTTCTGTTCATCGCGCGCGTGTTTCGTTTTAAAATCAATGTCTTTCCCGCGGAGCACAAGCACTCGGGGAATCGCTTCGCGCGTAATCGCCGCATAGAGAAACGTTTTGTCATCTTTTCCTTCGCTGTTGGCGGGCGGCCGATACTGCCGTATGAGCGCCGCTTCACGCACCAAAGCTTCCAGTACGGTCGGCGTCGGCTCATAAGCGATGCGATCGGCTTTTGTCACCATGTCGACAATACGCGGCCCGCGCGTGGCGATGAGATCGTCGTCGAAATACGAAGACACCCGATCTCGGAGCGACGTGGCTTTACCAACATACAAAACCTTCCTCCCTCGTTTGAACAGGTAGACTCCGGGTACGTCCGGCAAATAGAACTTAACGAGATCGTTTCGTTGCATGGCGTTTCAAGACTTTTGCAAGATAGTCGCCCGTGTAAGAACCCCGCGTTTCTGCGACTTCTTCAGGAGTGCCTTTTGCGACGATGGTACCGCCGGCCTCGCCGCCTTCCGGGCCGAAGTCTATCAGGTAATCGGCATTTTTGATGACGTCGAGATTGTGCTCGATGACGACGACCGTATTGCCGCGGCGCACCAGCTCCTGCAGGATCTCGATCAGTTTCCGTACATCCTCGTAATGGAGACCGACGGTCGGCTCGTCGAGCAGATAAATGGTTTTCATCGTCACTTTGCGGTAGAGCTCGCTCGCGATTTTCACCCGCTGCGCTTCCCCGCCCGAGAGCGTCGTCGCGCTTTGCCCGAGGGTGAGGTACTCGAGCCCGGTCGCATTCAAGCTCGCGAGACGGTCGGTAATCGCCGGAATATCGGCGAAAAATTTCTCCGCGTCTTCGACGGTCATCTGGAGCACTTCATGGATATTTTTCCCGCGATACGTAACATCGAGCGTTTCTTTCATAAAACGTTTTCCTCCGCAAATATCGCAGGTCACGTACACGGTCGGAAGAAAATGCATTTCCACTGCGATGGAACCGTTCCCCTGGCAGGCCTCGCAGCGCCCCCCGGGGACATTGAAAGAAAAGCGGCCCGGCTTCCACCCCCGGGCGCGCGCTTCGGCGGTGGCGGCGAAGAGATCGCGAATGTGCGTGAAGGCGCCGGTGTAGGTCGCGGGGTTGCTCCGCGGCGTGCGGCCGATGGGCGACTGATCAATAAGCACCGCGCGGCCGACGTATTCGGTGCCGGTCAAGGAAGCGACGTGCGCGAGTTTCGCTTCGCGGCGCGCGAAGCGCGCCGCGATATTGCGATGCAGGATGTCGTAGAGGAAAGTCGATTTCCCGCTTCCCGAGACGCCCGTAATGCATACGAGTTTCCCCAACGGCACGTCAATGTTCTGATTCTTGAGATTGTGTAGTGTGGCGCCGCGCACCTTCAACGACCCCTTCTCGCTCGTGCGGCGCGCTTCGGGCACCAGAATCTCTTTTTCCCCGCGCAAGTACGCAAGCGTCGCGGAACCGCTTTTATTTTCTTTCGCGGTCAAAAGATCATCGAGCCAGCCCGAGACAACGACCGTACCGCCATGCGTACCGGCACCAGGTCCGATATCCACGAGATAATCGGAGGAGAAAATAGTTTCCTCATCATGTTCGACGACGAGGATCGTGTTCCCGAGCTCTTTCAGCGTCAAAAGCGTCTTGATGAGGCGATCGTTGTCCCGCTGATGCAGCCCGATAGTCGGTTCGTCGAGCACGTAGAGCGCGCCCGTGAGCCCACTGCCCAGTTGCGAGGCGAGGCGGATGCGCTGGCTTTCCCCGCCGGAAAGCGTCACCGCCGAACGGTTCAAGGTGAGGTAATCGAGACCGACGTTCAGCATGAACGTGAGACGACTGTCGATTTCTTTAAGGATCGGCGCGGCGATGTCGAATTTCATTTCCGAAAGCTCGATGGAGTCGACGAATTCTTTCGCGTCTTTGATGGACAGAGCCGTGAAATCGACGATGTTTTTCCCCAGCGCCTTGTCGTTCTTCCCTTTCAAGTACACGCGGAGCGCTTCGGGGCGCAGACGTTTCCCGAGGCAGACCGGACACTCTTTCTCGGAAAAAAGCGATTCGGTACCGAGACCGTTGCACGCGGGACATGCGCCGTAGGGCGAGTTGAAGGAGAAAAGACGCGGCTCGACTTCCGGGAAGGACGCGCCGTCATCCGGACAGATGAATTTCGATGAAAGCGTTTCGGTCGTACCGTCGGCATGCCGTATCTTCACCAAGCCGTTAGCTTCCTTGAGCGCGAGCTCGAGCGCTTCGGAAAGCCGTTCGCGTGCGCCGGAAGTCGCGCGCGCAAATTCTGAAACGAAAATCGTATCCACGACGGCATCGATGTCGTGGCGCTTATTCCGATCAAGCACGATTTTCTCGCGAAGCGACTGCTGCTTTCCGTCGATGACGACTTTCTCATAACCCTTGCCGAGAAGATCGTAAAGCAACTGGTAATACTCTCCTTTCCTGCCGACGACCATGGGCGCGTAGATGGCCACCGCGCTTTTGTCGACCGCAACGCCCATCACACGGGCACCTGCCGCCGTCCGTTTCGCATCCACGCGCGAGAGCACCATTTTAATCATCTCTTCTTTCGAGAGCTTCACAATGGGCACGTCATGGTGAATGCAGTACGGCTGGCCCGCGCGCGCATAGAGAACGCGCAGGTAATCGTATATTTCGGTAACGGTGGCGACCGTCGAGCGCGGATTATTGGAGCGGCTCTTTTGATCTATGGAAATTGCCGGAGAGAGGCCGGCGATCTCGTCGATATCCGGCTTTGCCATCTGATTGAGGAATTGCCGTGCATAAGCCGAGAGCGATTCGACGTAACGCCGCTGTCCTTCGGCGAAGATGGTATCGAACGCGAGGGAGGATTTCCCGCTTCCGGAAAGTCCGGTGATGACGGTCAAGGCACCGCGCGGCATTTCGACCGAAATGTTCTTGAGATTATGCGTGCGAGCACCCTTCACGGAGAGCCAGTCGCTTCCGTGCCGGTGTGTGTGCTCTTCGCTTTTTGTCTTTTTCATGCAAGATGCCTGCCCGTGGCGGGGCAGGTACGTGAAAGAGTATAGCACTCATCGCTCTTGCGCACGACTGAACCTTTCCGTTCTAAAACTCCTGAAAACTCTGCACCACGTTCACGATCTGGGTGGCGGTGGCGGTGGCACCGCTTGATTTGTTGTTGCAGTTCATGACGTAGACGGTCTGGGAGGCGATGGTGTCTCCTGTG
>JAJYCP010000008.1 GCA_021778295.1 bacterium | reverse complement strand
CCGGCTCATTCTTCAATAGGCACGCCGTCACGGATGCAAGCATCCGCTTCGACCCTTTGTAAGTACACGGTTTCAGGTCTATTTCACTCCCCTCTCGGGGTTCTTTTCACCTTTCCCTCACGGTACTAGTTCACTATCGGTCATAGGACGTGTTTAGCCTTACCGGTTAGTTCCGGCAGATTCACTCGAGCTATTCGTGTCTCGAGCTACTCAAGAATATGGGCAAGAGTCGTCATTTATTTCGCGTACGGGGCCATTACCCTCTGTGGCGCTGCTTCCCAACAGCTTCCGCTATAAAGACGATTGATAACTCTTTTCGTACAAGTACGACGCTCATATCTTACAACCCCGAAGCCCGAAGGCTTCGGTTTGGGCTTTTCCCTTTTCGCTCGCCGCTACTCGGGGTATCACGCGAGTAGCGTTCCCTTCAAACGAACATACGCTTGAAGAGAACGCTACTCATATTGTTCTCTTTTCCTCCGGGTACTGAGATGTTTCACTTCCCCGGGTTCGCTTCTCGCAGGCGTTACCCCGCGGATTTCCAGTTCAAGACTGGAAGGGTTTCCCCATTCGGATATCTCCGGATCAAAGGCTACAAACCGCCTCCCCGAAGCTTTTCGCAGGTTAGTCGCGTCCTTCATAGCCGTCCTAGGCCAAGGCATCCACCGTGCACTCTTATGTCTCCCGTGCGGAGACCTACATAGCACAATCATTTTCAATTCGCACTTGTCACCTTCGCAACACCACTATTGCGAAGATTCCAATTTCTCCAGCACTCAAAGATTGAGTGCTGGAATACCTATGCGTATTCGTATGTCAAAGATCCGTGTCTCCGGAAACAAAAGAACCGCCTGAAGCGGTTCTTTCGCGTTTACACGCGCGGGCCTTACGGCCTATCCGCTCCTAAAAGTGTGGTTCTTTCGGTTCGTAGACACGTAGAGGGAGTATAGATGAGCGGCCACAGCGCGTCAAGGCGCTGCCCACGAGCGGGGGTGGGGTTTTGAAATTGGTTCTAGGGCGTGGCGTTTACAAATGCGCGGGTGCTTGAACCAAAGTATCCGGTGCCGATAGAGAGTCCGAGGGGCGCAAGGATCTCCGTCTTGTGCGCATTCTGAAAAGCTATGAGGGCTTCCTTCGTCAGGAGGCCGAAGTACATCGTTTCTTGCCCAGGAGAACCAGGGCCGGAATGCGCAACGATGAATCCGTGCGCGTTCAGGAACATTTGCAATTCTTGTACGTCTCTGCCGCTCATGCCGAGTTCGAGATTTTGCTTGAAAATATACTTCGTATCCGTGATCGTACCTGTGCGCATCGTTGTGGTTGCGGTCGAAGTTGCAACGTTCCCTGGCGCAGAGATTACATTTTGCGCCGCAGTTTCCCAAGGAAGAGGATTCTGTTCCGTGTAGCCGGGGAGAATGGAACCGACAGCCGGTGTGACTGGAGCTTCGGGCGTTACTGCATTTGACGCGGCTGACGCGAGGGGACCCGTTTGTCCTGAACTATTTGTTGCCATCGCGGTAAAAGTATAGGTCGTGCCGTTCGTGAGACCGGTAACCGTGATAGGAGACGAACTGCCTGTTGCCGTTATGTTGCCCGGAGAAGAAGTGACGGTGTACCCGGTGATTCCTCCTCCTATGGAAGCCGTAAACGATATCGTCGCCTGTCCGTTGCCGGCGGTAGCGACAAGATTGGTCGGAGGTATGACGCCGGAACCAAGACCAAAAGCGGCGTGCACTAGTCTCGGCTGACTGCTGAGAAATATAAAGAATGCGATTATCGCTAGTACGAAAAATCTTCCGCTCAAAAATTTATTTTTTTGCATGATGCTACGTAGTATAGAGAGGTCGGCGTATCCGTGCAATGTGGATACCGGTATACCGTGAGTCGAAAAGAAAACCGCCTCTCAAAATGAGGGGCGGTTTTCTAAAAAAGTTTGCTTTTACTTTTTTATCTCCGATTGCAGATGCTCTATGTAACGCTGCGCGGCGCCTTGTCCGCCAAGTCCGAACGCGAGACCGATGGCAAGCGATACCGCGATGACAACGCCCGTGAACAATGTCTGCACGAAAGCTGTTGCGACATTGAGCTGCGCGAGCGCCGCGAGGATTGCAAATATCCAGATCGCATAGTGCGCGACTTTGCCGAGGAATCCGGCCGCGTGCAATGATGCCGCTTTCGCCGAACCTGTGACGACGCGATCCGCCGACTCGGCGACGACCGCCGCAACGAGCAGGATCAAGACTGCCACGATTACTTGCGGGAGGTAGCCGAGAACGACATCGCTGAGGAAGGCATCCACCGCAGTGAGGTGCAGCACATCGAGCGAAGCAACCAAGAAGACGATGATGAAGAACCATTTGACGAGGAAACCGAGGAATTTGCCGGAGGAAAGCTCGAAACCGGCGCGGGAAAGTACGCGTTCAATACCGGTCGACTTGAGCGCCTGATCGATGCGGAGCGAATTTACGATTTGCGCGACCACGCGGCCAAGACCGGCACCGATGAGCCAGCCGACGATGAAGATGACGATCGCAATGACCAAGTTGGGGATGAACGCCACCAGCCCATAGAAAAGATTCTGGAAAGACTGGCTAAGCACATCCGCCCATGTAGTGAAAACCATAGTGAATAACGCTTTGTTTATGTGGCTAATTACTCGCTCTCACATACGAGTATCTACGGCAGAGTATACCATTTTTAGAGCCCTATTTTGTCGACGAGGAGGCGGTGTGGATAGTCAAAAACGTCTCGCAGGAGGCGATCGTAGACCCCGAGGCGATAGCGGAAGTCGGCTGTCGCGAAAAAAGCATAGCGGATTTCGCGGCCGAGTTCCGCTTCCAGAGAATGCACGGCGCGGGCGAGCGTGCGTTCCTCCAAGTGATCGCCCACGACAAGAAGATCGATTTGCGATTCGAGAATGCCGGTGAAGAGCCCCGAGAGCGCGACGAGACGCAATGTCCCGGCACCCTTGAGCGCTCGTATGATGTTCTGCGGACGGATACCCGTCGTCTCGCGAATGAATGCGTCGAGCGCGGCGAGATGCTCGAAACGCGGATTCACTTGGTAGCGTGCCGATGTGCGCATGCCCTTTTTCCGCAAAAGCCCCGCGGCAAGAAGTTCATTTATTTCGCGGCGCGCGACGACGCTTGAGAGCTTGGTTCGTTCCCTGATGTCGGCAAGCGTGAAAGCGCTATCCTGATTGAACACGAAAAGCCGCACTGTCTTCAACCGGGCCGGTGAGCCGAAAATCTTTGCGAGCGGTTCCATGAATGCCGCCAGTGTAAATGCTCGGGAGTAAAAACGCAAAACCGAGCACCATGGTTGCCATGGTGCTCGGTTTGTCACGAAATATTACTTCAGCGTCACTTTCGCTCCCGCGTCCGTAAGCTTTTTCGCAAGCGCTTCGGCCTCTTCTTTCTTCATGCCGGCCTTCAGCATCGACGGCGCGCCGTCGACGAGATCTTTCGCTTCCTTCAAACCGAGGGCGAGCGCCTCTTTCACCGCTTTGATGACGGCGATCTTGCTCGCGCCCGCGTCGGTGAGCTCGACATCCGCAGTCGACTTCGCGTCTGCCTCCGGCGCAGCTCCTGCGGCGGGGCCGGCAACGGCAACTGCGGCGGCGCTCACGCCGAATTTTTTCTCGAGCACTTTCACGAGTTCGGAGAGTTCGAGAACGGTCATCGCCTCGACTTCCTCGACGAGTTTCTTGAACTTCGCCGGAACTTCCACGGGCGCCTCGATTACCGGAGCGTCTGCGGGAGTCTGTTGTATTTCATCCATACGATATTTGTTATGAGCTTGCTAAACTTTCTTTTCACGAATCTTGTCGAGCGCGACCACAAGCCCTTGAATGGGGCTGTTGATGACGTTCACGAACATGCCACGCAGAACCGGCATCGGCGGGATAGTCGCGATTGCGATCATCTTTTCAGCATCCGCAAACGCGCCTTCAAACACGCCTCCCAAAAGCGCCAGAACGCCTTTTAGTTTCTTGCTGTACGCGTACACGCCACGCGGGGGCGCGGTTACTTCTTCCGTCGTCCATGCGACAGCGACTTCGCCGGGCAGATCGGGCATCTCGCCTTGATAGCCGCGCTCTGCAAGAGCTCTCTTAATAAGAGTTTTCTTCGCAACGAAATAGCGCACGCCCGCCTGTGAGAGCTCTGTGCGCATTTTCGACGCATCCGCAACGGTCAGTTTCGTGAAGCCGACAAACACAACTGAAGATGCTTCCTTAAAAGCATCCGAGAGCTTCGCGATAATGGCGCGCTTTTTGTCTTTTGATATTGCCATACGATATTTCGTACGAACGAAATGTAAGGAGAGTTTCCAAGCACCAGTCAGAACTGGTGCTTGGTCGCCCTGCGCAAGATTCACGCCCATCGACCGGTGGGCCACTTACGGTCTTCGGTTCGTACATGGCCACTCTACCAGAATTGAACGCGCGCGCAAGCTAGAACCCATTTCAAACCCCCGCTCGGGTATGCGACAGAAAGGAGTACGCCGTCTTTTTCTGCTGAAAAAGCGGCTCGCTCTCGCCTCGTTACCACAGAGAGTACTGCCAAGTTTCTAATTCGCTCCGCTCATAAGAAACTTTAGGTCGCGCGCTCCGAGAGCCTCTTTCTGCCGCATACGCCTCGCGGGGAGGGGGTTTGAAATTGAGTTTTAGGGCATCGCGGCGGTTGCCACGTGGAGCGTGAGGAGCGCCACGGCGATGACGACCGCAAAGGCCGTGGAGAATTTCACGAACTCAATAACGAACGGGAGCATGCGCCGTTCGACGTCGCGACGATTGTTATTTTTTTGATTGAGCATAGGCAGTGATGGCGGAAAGAAAATTCTGATCGGTTCCGAGTATCGACGGGTCGGTTTTCCGCAGTCCGGCTACGATCGTTTCTGCGGCAGAGGGGTCGCCTGAAAGATAGTAGGCCTTTGCGAGATCGTAGCGCGAGACGTTGTCGGAGGGCGAAAGACGCACGACTTCCGAAAGGAAGAATACCGTGTCTGTCCAATCTTTCACGCTTTCATAATACCCCACCGCCCGCTGGGCGGTTTCAAGATTGCTTCGATAATCCGCTTTCCCCAGTGCTGCTTGCGCGGCGGCGGCGGAAGCGTCGCCTATAGCGAAATCAAGCTCGGCAAGGACAAAATGCGGTTCGGACAAAGACGGCACGAGCGCGATGTAACGGGTGAGGATGTCGCGCGCGGCGGCGTAGCCGGCGGCGCGCGCGGGCGAGTTGACTGGGTTGGCATTCGCGTTGCTGAGAGAGATGTTCACGAGGATATACCAAGATTGGGAACGCTTCGGCGAAAGGCGGATGGCGCGCGCAAGCGCAGATGAAAGCAAGTTGTTATCGACCGCGATGCCCGGCGGCGCGAGCGAGAGCACGCTTGCGAGGTAGAGCGCGGTACGCGCGTCATAGGTATAGCGGTTGA
Source organism: bacterium (assembly GCA_021778295.1). Taxonomy (GTDB): domain Bacteria; phylum Patescibacteriota; class Minisyncoccia; order Phycocordibacterales; family Phycocordibacteraceae; genus C7867-001. Next base: position 13,197 of record JAJYCP010000008.1, on the reverse strand, counting down.
AATCCGCGGTGAGGATGGAGAGCGCTTCCTGGTACGCGGCAACGCGCGCGGAGCCGGTAAGCGCGGTCGCCTGGTCGTTCGCATACATGTCGTACGCTTCGTAGCCGTATTCGAGGTCGCCGTACGTACCGAGCGCCATGCCGCGCTTGAGATACTGTATTTCTTTTGCGGGATCGACGCGCTGATACAGGTACGCGTGCGAGAGGTCGTATGCCGCGAGCGCGGGATACACGGATGCCGGAATGATGAGAAACGCGAGCACGAGCGCGCAGAGCCAGGACGCGCCGCGTGTCCATGAAGGTAATGGGAGCGCCTCGCACGGCGCGTCCTCAAGCGAAAGAGCGAGGAGCGCGGCAAGGAGTGCGAGCAGGAGCCAGAAGGAAGAAATAGTGTCAAAGACGAAGAAGTTCTGCACCGCATACGTCAGCGCGAGGAGCGCGAAAAGCCCCGCGATAAAACGGTCATCCTCTGAAACGGAGTGCGGGCGGCGGATGCGCCGCGCGGCGATGAAGAAAGACGCGATGAGCGCGAGGTAGAGCAGAAGGCCGCCGATACCGTACTGCGCGGCATAGTCGAGAAAAGCGTTGTGCGAGCGATCGAACCACTGTTCCTGTATCTGCGTCGGATCGTAGAAATTGTTAAAGAGCGCATCGATGTGCTCGGCGCCCACACCGAGCCAGGGGTGCTGCTCGATTTGCCCGATCATGTTCTTCCAGATGAAAAGACGGCTCGCGACATCCGGATCATGGGTACTGATGGTGGCGACGCGCGCGATGGGAGCGAAAGGCACTTTTGCGATTTCAGCGCGAAAAACGAAGAAGAGGCCGCCGCAAAGAACGAGCGCGCCGAGCATGCCCGACGCCACAATGCGCCGCGCCCGGAGGGCGGAAGGGCGCAGGGCAACCCATAAAAGGAATGCGACGAATGCGACGCCGAGGGCGAGCATTGTGCCGCGCGTCGCAGTGAGCACGATGGCGACGACTTGGAGGACGGCACCGATGATCGCCGCGCGGCGCCATAGAGGAGAAAGCGAGCGCGATGCGGCGAGTGTTGCGAAGAACGTCATACCGAGATACCCCGCAAAGAACGCCGCGTTCCCGAGCAGGCTCCCGATGCGGCTATGGTCGAGAAGCCATTCGCCGATGCCGTACACCGCGACGAACGTCCCGACGACCGAAATCACATAGAGCAATCGCTTGAAAAACAGTCGGTCGGCATACAACAGGATGAGGTAGAAATCGGCGACAGCGCACGTGAGCATCAGGAGTCCGTCGCCGCGCACAAAGAGCGACCAGAAACTCCGATAGAAATCGAGACCGAATATGCTCGCCACGTATGCGAGCGCGAGGAGCGTGGCGGGAATCCACGTCTCTTTGCGAGCGAGCCGTGACCAGAAAAAAGCCCGGCCATGCGCCGCAAGGAGTCCGAATGCGCCGACAGTGAGGAGGGAGAGCGCATAAAAAAGCAGTGTCTTTGGCACCAGATACGGATAAATGAGACTGTTCCATATCACCACCGGCAAGATGACGGGCGCGAGTAGGAGCCAGGGATATGCGCGCTCGACGTATTTCATTATTTCGCTTTGAGCCGCGCTATTTCAGCATTGATCGCCGCCTGGCGGCTCTGCGGCGACAGCATTTTTACCGTCTCCCATGCTTTGATGGCGTCGGCGTAGCGGCCTTGCCCCGTGAGCCACTGCGCTTCTATCGCGAGGATCGGCGCGCTGTCGCCGAACTGTTTGCTCGCGTCGGTGAGCGCCGCAAGAATGAGCGGATTATCGTTCGGGAACCGCTGCGTAAGGAAAGAGAGGCGCTCAAGATGATACTCGAGGACGGAGGGTTGCACCGCAACCGCTTTTGCATATGCATCGGCGGCGGTGTGATACGCGCCCAGCTCGTCCATGAGGTGTCCGAGGTTTGCGTACGCGAGGCCTTGGTTGGGGTATAAGGCGATGGCACGATTATAGTTTTCATACGCAGCGCTTCCGTTTCCTATCAAGTTGTTGTCGTCACCGATACCGATGTAGAGGTCGTAGTTGTCGTACTGCCCTTTTCCGAGAAGACTTTTCAGATGGGCGATATCGGCATTCGCTTGTGCGAGGAGCGTGGCATTCCCCGCGTACGCGCCTTTGAAGTTCCACGAAACGATCGTATCGGCGGGATTAATCGGAAAAGCCGGGATGTTCGTCTTCGCCGTGTAGTACCACACGCCCGCCGTCGCACCGGCTGCTATAGCGATGCCAATGCCGAGCGCGATGACCCAGTGTCTTTTTAGAATCTGCATATGCAAGACAGAATATACCACAAAACAAAAAACCACCCCTCGGGGTGGTTTTTTGTTTGAGATTTTAAATGTTAAACATTTAAATGATGCTGGAGGAGTGGTTTTTTGTTTGCTAGACCGATTCTCCAGCTCTCTAGATCGGACTTCCTAATGCCAGTGACTTAAATTAAATGTTTAACATTTAATAAGAGGGTGCCTTGGGAGATCTGTGCCGTGCAACCATATATTTCCAGATAATAAGGATGATGCTCATACCCGAAAAAATTTGTCCAGCGAGACGCGCGGCATCATCGCGATAAAACGGGAAGAGATTGAGACCGATACCCATCCAATTTACCGGCGTCAATGCGATGAAGATAAATGCGGGCGGTAGCGCCCATGCGACGAGTTTAAGCCATGAAGAAAAGATGTGTCGTGGGACGAAAGCAATGATAAGGGCTATTGGGAGAAGAAAGAGAGAGAAACTATAAATAGGACTCGTGAAGTACTGATAGATATGACTGACCCAAGTTCCATAGCACACTCCATTTGAGTACATACACCAGTAACTAATCGGTGCGAAAGCAATCCCAGCTAAAACAATCGTGGCTGGAATAAACTGAGTAAGCTTTGTTTTCATAGTTACCCTAATAGCCAATAGTCATATTCCCTTTGTTTGTTTTCACATACGGTATCACCATGCCGAATAAATTAAATGTTTAACATTTAATAAGATGCCACCTTGGGAGATTTATATGCGTTCGATCTGTTTTATTTCTTATATGAACCGCGAGCCATGAAGAAGCCTCTAACCACAATAATGAGAGTGGCGATTATGAAGAGGTTGCCGAAAAGATATGCTCCCTGAGAAATAGGAACAACCCCTCCGAGCGGAGTATGCGCAGGGTACATCCAAAGAGCCAATGCTGTTGTGATTGGGATGTAAAAGAGTGAGAACTTAAACCACTTTCGGAATGTGTCTGTATTTGCGAAGAGCAGTATGACCGCCACGACAGCAAGAACCTGCCCGAGAATTATGAGTGGCCAGCCTAGTGTGTCTAGGTATGGGGAATTACAGAATGGAACTCCACCGAACTCTGCATTCCCACACACATTCGGGATACCACTTCCAAGAAACCACACACCCCTGAAATACTGCCCCATCAGATACACGACTCCAGCAACAACGAAAACGAAAGATTTTTTATACCAGACGTTCATAGAAGTGTCTCAAGCTGATTGATCATACCAATGATAACCTCCGCTTTAGCAGCCGATATACCAAGCTGAGTGCTGTGCCCATACGGTAGTTTCAGTGTAGACAATCTCACCTGCATCTCTACATAGCGTTTAAGCGCTTCGAGCTCTGCCACAAGTGTTATCGTCTTGTACTTATATAATACGAAGTTATTCCCGTGCTTTTTGTCCGCACCCCGAAACACTATTCCGCGCTCTATATTTGCGAGCTGCACATCAAGCATCTGCACTGTATTCTTGGTGAGCTGTAGTGCTTTTATCGCGCTTCTCATGTAGTGAACATACTCAATCGGGTCTGTGCTAGGAGATGTTGGAATAGCCGTGAAGTCGCTAATACCATCTCCATTCACATCTACAGCAAGGGTATCTGGAGCGCCATTTATGACGGAGACTGTGGCCGTAGAGCTTGCGGTGGTTGGGATATTCGTGAAGGTCGTCGTAGCGGTAATTGTGCCGGCGCTTCCTATCGTATCGATATCGAGCGTGGCAGATCCGCCCGCATAGCCGCTCATAGCAATCTTGTATGAACTGCTTTGTGGCACGTTTACGTATTGCTCATCATCAAATACTTGCACCGAACTGCCTGGGATGTCTCTCTGTATGCCTGAGAAATCCGTGCCCGGTATTGGCAGGACTCCGCTCTGATTACCATTTGCATCGGTTATGACTAAATTGACCGGAGAGTGCGTGCTGACACGGAGCTTGATAGGGTTTGTGCCGCCAGTTGGTTTGATAGTTTTTATAAACGCATTATCAACAACAGTGGTTCCCTTTAGTAAATCTGCTATTGCTGTTTGTATTGGGGTAGCAGAAGTAATATTTTGATGGATAATTTCCCCAAGATGTTGATTTTCAAAATCTTTTGTATTGAAATACAACCCGCCACTCATATCCCCCACAGCACTTGTAGACACGACCGTACCGTCACCGTCCTGCGTCAGGACGGGCGTGTGGCTAAGCACAGGAGCGTTTGCGCAGGCGCTCGTAAAAACCAGATTCGTACACACGACCTTCGATCCGGTCGCATATGCAAGTGACTTAACCGTATCCTGCCCCCAACCAGCTATCGCAGGCACTGTGATTCCTTCGGGCGGCGTCCACGCATCCAGCACCGCATGTGTAGCAACCGCCTTGTCGACAAGCGAACTCGACAGAGCCAGTGGCGTGCGCAAATCAGTAACACTCCCCATCTGCTCGTTGAGACCTGCGCTGTTCGTGATGAAATCCTTGAGTGCTGTGAACGAAGACAGAGCGGGACCAAAGCTTGTTGCAAACTTGTCGGAGAAAAATCCAGACGGATCAAATGTGGTTACAGGATCGCTAATATGCGAGAAGTATGCGGGTGACGGAAGGAGGCCATATACTCCTGGCAACGTCTCCGTGACTGCTCGCACTTCATTCCCTTGCATGATGAGCCCCAGTCCCAACGTCTGATCATCACCATGCAGCATCACTCCAATATCACTTGGCGTTCCCCATTGCGGAGTGCCAACCATGATTATGCGGTTGATATATTTCGATGCATCTGCACCGAGCGAGACTGCGAGCGCTTTCGCAAGCAAGCCACCATTGCTGTGTGCCACGATAGTCACCTTCCTCGATGGCGAGGTTGATGCCATCTCCTCAAGAACATTTTTCAAATATACTCGCTGTATTGTGTTGTTGGGCATTTCGGTCAATGTGCCGTCATTCACAATGTCTCGCACGTCGTATCGCCAGTCATAGGGATAGGCTTGCCATTCTTTGATAGTGCCGCTCGCCACAAGTGCATCCATGGAATGTTCAAGATCTCCATATACCTGCACCCCTGCTTCGCCAAGCTTCAATTTGGCCGCAACAGACTCGGACACGTTATTCCCGTATAGACTATCGATAATATCTTTGTCTTTTGTGTATAACGGATACTTACTCGTGCCGTCGGCGTTCATAGCCAAATACGGAATGTCCGTATGAAAATCCGGCTCCCACACTTGGCGCTCGATACCGACGCCGAGACCGATAATATCGCGATAGTAGAGCCGACTCCCTTCGATACCGGGAAGAAACAGGACGTTTGAAGCACAGGTATGTGTGGCAACACACGGATCGGGTGGCGGTACTGCCGGAGGCGGTGCGGTGTCAAAAAGTTCGAAATACGGAGCATCAAGTCCGGTCGTCCCCCACACATAGTAATTGGAGGTCGCGGGCCGATAGCCGAAAAAACTTACCGGAGTAGATGATGCAAACGGTTTTCCGTTCATCGAAACCCAGTTATCAAGTCCGGAGACAGAGGAGGTATGCACGGCCATGAAGAAAACGTAGTACGAGAGCGGCGAGACAGAGACCGGAGCGATAGTCCCCCACTTGTCAGTGGTTGTGTAATCACAATTCCCATTCGCATCGGGCGTGGTCGTAGCAGCGACGAGGCCGGCACGAGTCACTCCCCTGTCCCACATAGTGGGCAAGGATGTGCCGTAATACTCCATAAGCACACCTTCCGGACAATGATAATTCCCGCCGCCGCGCGCATTTACGCGGAAGCGTACACCCAAAAAAGATAAATTACGTGGCGGAACATACCCAATAGCAAGGAAATTTGGCACCAGCATATGTGAAGATATGCTCGTCCAGTAATCAGTAAGTGGGGGCTGTGTCGCTTGCGCACTGGCATCTAATTGAGAATCAACAACCGCAGCCTGTGCCGGCGGCACATCGTACACGAAAGAACCGACTACAAGGAGACCGATGCTGAGCGTGCGAGCGCGCATTCTCTTCACCATACCATTCGTTTGAACAGCCCCACTCATTAATCCCCATCTTCAGTTTTTAAATTTTTAAATGTTTAATTTTTAAATGTTTAACATTTAAATTACCAAGGCTCGAGCATGAGGTCTTTGAATTCTTCGCCGTGCGATGCCATGTGGAAATGAAGCAGCTCCCGTGCCTCTTGCTTGTATGCATCTCCCGCGCCGATGATGCCCGCGACAAGTCCCTCTTCGTCGTCGACGATTGGCGACGACGCGCCGGAAACGATGTCACGGAAGCTCGAATACGGATACTGCTTCGCCCATTCCCACGCATCGTCGAAATTATTCTGCGCAGCGCGCAACCCGCCCGGATACATATCCAGCACATTCTTAACCAGAATGTAGAACGCGAGATATTGATGATGTCCGTCACTCGTAACGGCACGTGCGTGATACGACCCCTGGAAGAGACTCCCTTTCTCGTTATATTTCGCGTTGAAATACTTTGATATGCTCCCATCTACTCGCTGCATGAACTTCGCGATACCACCCTCACGAATCTCCTGCACGAGGAGATGAAAATGATTCGAGAGCAATGTCCACGCGAGAATTCGCACGAGCGGATCACGTTCGGGCCAGTAGTCCGGACGAGCAAGTGCAGGAAGGTCAGCGACGGAACGATGCCAGAACTGGTCAGTATGTGTGTCATTCAGATACCGGAATGTCCGAATTATTCGCATCCCATCCGAGTCATCGCGCATGATATCAGTACCGCGCGTTCCCCTCTGAGTGATATGAACGATTGAACCGATACCGAATGGTTCTACGCGCATTATTCACATAGTACATTGCCTAGTCATTTAAATGTTAAACATTTAATACTTATGTGCATATACAATCACTCACTCGATTTTAGATTTTAAATGTTAAACATTTAATTTAAGTCACCGGTATAAAGGAATAAGCAGGATTAAATGTTAAACATTTAATTTAATATAAAAAGAAAGAACCCCCGTGAGGGGGTTCTTTCTTTTGCTAGACCGATTCTCTAGCTGGTGGTCCGAAGACCATTTAGGTTATTCCTTTCGGAACTTCGATCCAGAGACTAAATTATATGTTTAACATTTAATTTAGTGCTCGAGGCGAGACTACGAAGTAATTAGATTACTTGGAGTAGCTGACCGCGTTGGAGGTGAAGTTCTTGAGGAGGTAACCGTTCGTCCAGTCGGACGTGGCGGTCGAGTGACCAATCGCTGAGCGGTCAGACCAGACGACGCTGTTCGGGGTCGGGACTGAGGCCGCCGCAGCATTCGCCACAGCTGTGCCGTCGGACGCGAGCGAGATCGTGACTGTCGAGCCAGTGGTGAAACCAGCGACCGTGCCGTAGAGGTCATAGGTCTTGGTTAGACCGGCAGCAATCTGCGATGTGGACGCTACGCCGTTGGTCAAGAGGTTGACCGTGAACGTCTGCGAACCGGTCACGCCCTGAACCTGATTGGCCGCAGCTGACGTGGTGGTGAGCAGGTTGTTGCCCGACGCATCATCCGTCAGATAGAGGTTCGTCAAGCTCGACGCGCCTGTCGAAGAGGTCGCGATGTTGAAGGTGAGCTTCGACCATTCGACAGCGCCTGCAGGATCAGCCGAGATGCTGAACTTGTAGATCGGCGAGCCCGTTGACGGAACCGTGAGGTTCGTCGGAACCATCGCGAAGGTCGGAATCGACTTCCTCACGTAGAATGTGCCGCCTGAGGAAACCGCTACGCCGCCGTTGATCGTCGTCGTTGCGGATCCGGCGCTGTTGAGCGCCTGGAAGTCACCCGGCGTTGCGCCCGTGCCGAGCGAGACGTTGATCGCCGCGCCCGAGGTTGCACCCGATGCGATGGTCGGCGTACCGACCGACACATTGAGGTTTGCCGAGCTGTTCATCGGAACGTACATGCCGAGACCTGTGAAGGTCGCCGTCGCGTACGGACCCGAGCCCGTCGTGAGTGCCTGCGTTACCGATTTCGCGTTGCCATTCGCGTCATTGTAGGACAGCGTTACGTTCGTGACCGAAGTCGCGGCGCCGTTCGGAATCTTGATGACGAGATTGTTCACCGTGTACGCCGAGTTTGCGGCGCTGAAGGTGAACTGGCCAACGTTCACTGAGCTTGCGCCCGCGAGAACGTTGTTGCTTACCGGATCACCCGCGCCCGTCGTTACCGAGAGCGAGCCAGTGCCGATCGTAATCGTCTGGAGTGCTGTCGTTGCCGGGGAAGCGGATGTTCCCGTCAGGTCGCCCGTGCCTGCCGTCGTCGCGTCAACCGATGCGGTGATTGTACCTACGTTTGCGCTCGAGAGCACGTTGCCGTAGATGTCGATCGTCTTGGTCGAGGAGACCGGGATGTCGAAGTTCACCGCGAACGAGTTGCTCGACGACGGAGTCGTCTGGATCTGACCGAGGGTTGCACCTGTCGCATCATCCTTCAAGGTAAGGTTCGTGATGGTCGAGGAGATAGCCGACGGCAAGTCGATGACGATCGTGTTGACCGTCACGCCTTCAGTGGAGCCGGTCGAGAGCGTGAACGCGCCGAGCTTGGCATTGTTCGCACCCGCGATGACCGTCTGGTTGCCGTAACCGGTGTACTTCGTCGCCGTGAGCGTCGAAGACGTCACTGTGATGGAGTTACCCGAAGTTGTTGCAGCCGGGACGTTCACCGAGTTCAGAGAAGACTGACCCTGACCATTGCTTGTGGCAGCCGCGAGCGAAACGGTGACCGTTGAGCCACTCGGGAGGTTCGTGCCTGCGGTGTCTTTTGCATCACCGTAGACGCTGACCACGGTGGTCTGGCCTGCCGGGAGGATGAGCGAGGAACCAAGCGAGAAGTCCGTCTTGTTCGCTAGACCGGAACCGATGTTCTTGGTCGAGCCGATCTGGACGCCGTTTACCATTATCTTACCGTTCTGAAGACCACCCGCGCCTGAAGAGGTCGCAAACACGAAGAGGTCAGAGACTTTCACGTTTTCACCCGAAGCAAGCATGTCGAAGGATGCCCAGTTTTGGCTGGAAGCACCGACTGCGATGTTTGCCGTCGGAGAAGCCGGGTCAACAGAGACCGAGACACCCGTGTTGCCTAAGACCGAGTTCATCGTGATCGTACCTGCATTAACGGCCGTGAAAGCCGAGCCATTGTTCGTCGGCGTTACCGGCTGATTGAGCTGGCTGTCGATGAACATAGCGTCCGAAGAGCGCTGTACCGAGAACACGATGGTGCGGTTCGCGCCGCCAGTGATGTTGGCGAGAACTTTAACCACGTGGCTCTGGGTAGAGAGCAGCACCGGATTTGCCGAGAGGTCGAAGGTGACCGTGCGGTCTGCACCCATGACCGGCACCGCCGAGCCGACCTGCACGCCGTCTACATAGAGGCGGAGGTTGACGAGGTTTGCCGAGTCAATCGAACCGAGGTTCGTGAAGTGCATCGAGCTGAGCTTCACCGGGTTGGTGGAAACGCTGATGTTGTCCTGCCACACCGGGAAGTCATTCTGCGGGCTGATAGTCGTGCTCGAAGGCGTTACCGGCGAGCCGTAGTTAACAGTCGCAAGGTTTGCAGCCGAGATAGTCTGGTAGCCGCCCATAATCGGGAAGCTGACCGAAGAATCGAGCGTGCCGGTCGAGGAGACCGAGACGAGCGAAACGCCAATCTGCTGACCCGATGTGTTGGCAGCGATGTCAGAACGAACCGACACCGTGTAGGTGCCGCCCGCCGGGACCGTGAAGAGACCAGCCGAGTTGCTGTAAGAGAACTGGCTGTTGCTTACGCCCGCCGAGTCCGTGATGCGATTGACCCCGTTGTAGAGGTACACGTTCGCAAGGGTTGCGTCATTGCTGACACCCGTGCGGTTGAAGGTAAGGCCCGTGACATTGATCGGAGCGGCGGTCGGGTTCGTGAACGTAAAGTCCGCGAGGTCGCCGATGCCCTGACCCTGCACGAGAACCGAACCGCTCGGCGAGGTCGGCGAGAGCGAGACCTTGAGGCCTGCACCCGTCGGCGTAGTCGTCGTGCCGCCCGTCGTAGTTGTTGAACCCGAGCTGCTGCAGAGGTTGAACGCCTTGCGGGAGATCGGACCGAAGAAGCCGTACGCCGGCTTTACCCCAGCCGCTTTCTGCCACGCGATGACCGCTGAGCGCGTCTCGGCACCGAAGTAGCCGGTCGCACCAGCAGGAATCGAGTAGCCGCCCGCGATGAGCGCCTTCTGGAGCTCGGTCACATCCGCACCTTGCGACTTCATCGTGAGATCCCGTGTGAAGCTGCAGGATGTCGTCGTGGTTGTGGTTGTGGTCGTCGAAGGCGTACCGGTGAGGGCCGCATTGACGTTCGCGATCGTGGCACTGCTAGCACCGAACGAAGAGAGGAGCGAGAGAATCGACTGGATCTGCGCGCTGGTGAGCGATGCTGCTTGCGCGATAGGCGCAAATGAAAGCATCGACGTCGCCATCGCGAGTCCGGTCGCTACTGCTGCGACCTTCGCGATCGTTTTTGTAGTTACCATTTTCATAAACGGTTGTTAAGAATTTAGAAAGCACATAATAATCAAGTAGTTGAGCACAGATAGTCTGAAGCACGTTCACTTTCACACTACCCCACAGCGTACGGTATCGACCAGTACGCCATGGGTTAGTTGGCAAGAGTTGTTGATGCGACTTAGCTAGAGTCGCTATTCTTTTATCAAAGTACCGCCCCCACAGGAACGAAATCGTCCCCGCTAAGGACTAGGCATAAGTATATAGCGGAAACAAGCATTCCCTGGCGCAGGCGTGTGGATAACGGTTCAGGACAGGATACGGAAAAAAGACCGTTTCCGGCCTTAATTTCTTCACCTATGCCCTAGTCGCTACCACGATCGCCATACTAGCAAAGACGTGCTCGTGAGTCAAAACTTACCTCACGAAATAATACGTGCTCCAGCGACGTTCGCCCTGTTTTTCTATCCTACCCAAAGCGATAAGCGCCAGAAGCTCGCGCTGAATGGTCTTTTCGGAGACGCCGCGGATAAGCGTCGAGATGTCTTTTATACTTGCTTTCTGCTTGTTTCTTATAACGGACAATATGGCTTCCCTTCTGTCCTTTATATTTATATTGCTATCCGTCACTGCTTCTATGTCCTTTACATGTCCTTTAGTTGCTTTGGGGACGGCGGGCTTCGGGGCAACGAGTTTGCGGGCCATACCGCCCGATCTGTCGTTGGAGGAGTCTCGCGCAAGCGCCTTTTTGGCGATGCCGGAAAGCGTTGGCGTTTCGTCGAGGAAGAGCCGCGGCTCTTCGTATGCCGCGACCTCTTGAAGCAGTACGTGCGCCTCATGAGCGATAACCTCTGCGTTCATGGAAGAAAGAAGACCGCCGGTGCGCGCTATAGAAAGGACGCTCGAGAGCGCGAGAAGTTCGCGGGAGAGCGCCATACGCGCGGTGCCCGAGGGCAGTATCGCCGCATCAACCAGGCCGATGGCTATTTCGTCAATACGATTTCTCAAGGACACCGATTCTGAAAAAGCCGGGGTGATGAGGTGAATCGCTTTTGCGAGACGCTCGGCTTTTTTGTAAATGAATACCCTGCGTATGTCTTTTTCAAATATGTTTGTAAATATGCTTTTTTCTAGGACAAAATCCTCTGAATTGGCATCTTTGCCTTTTGTCTGGATTTGCCGGACTTCGGTGCTGTGTCCTATATCTTGTTGCCCGTGTCTCATATCGTATCGGACAGTATACGCCCGCGCCGGCGCCCTGCAACTTTTTATACCCTATCCTGAACGACGCGAAGGGTGTGCGGCAGAAAGAGGCTTACGGAGCGCGGCGGCGCGAGTACGAGACGCTTTTTCAGCAGAAAAAGACGGCGTACTCCTTTCTGTCGCATACTCTTCGCGTCGTCGATACGTTTTAGGACAGATTCTCATCCACGCGTGTCACAGGATGATGCTCTATGATGCTACAATACACGTACTAGTATGAGCCGAAAAAATGGCAGAAACGGAAACGGGGCACGGCGCGCACGGATGCAGGAAGTAAAAGAGTATGACACGCTCATACGCTACGCTTCCGCCATCGTCCTGCTTGCCGCAGGCGTTCTGCTCCTGCTCGCCATTTTTGGCGCGGCAGGGCCGGTCGGCACGGTCGTCTTTACGGCAAGCTACGGCATAGTCGGCATCGGCGCATTTCTTTTGCCGCTCGCGCTTATAGCGGTCGGGCTCTACGCGGGCTTCGGCCGTCCGGCGCTTGCGCCTTTGACCGCTTCCGGTCTCCTTCTCATCGGCGCTTCCGTTCTCGCTTTTGCCGGGCTCTTCCCCGGTACGAGCTTCGGCGGCATAGCCGGCACGTGGGAGGGAAAGATGCTCGCCGGATTCTTCGGCTTCTGGGGTGCAGTGGTGCTTCTCGGCGCGACCATCGCTATCGGCGTCGCGATCGTAACCGACATTGAAGCGCTCGGCGCTCTTCTTGGCGAAAATGTCATCTCGCTCTACGCGCGCCTGCGTGAACGACGGGCGAAAAGCAAAATCGAGGAAGAAGAACCTCTGGAAGAGTTTGAAGACGTCGTGGGCGTGCCGCTTCCTGCAGAGGAACCGGAGGAAGAAGTCGTCGAGGAGGGCGAGGCCGATGCACACCATGAGCCAGTGGTGACTGTTTTCAATCGCGCTTCCGGGGTCGGCAGTACGGGCTCCGGTATTGCGAACTTTGATGCCGAATACAACCCTCCCCCGCTCTCCATACTCGGCGCGGATCGCGGGAAGCCCGGCACCGGCGACATAAAAGCGAATGCGAACATCATCAAACGGACGTTTCAGAACTTCGGCATCCACCTTGAGATGGACGAGGTCTCAGTGGGTCCGACCGTCACCCGCTATGCGGTAAAGCCCGCCGAAGGCGTGCGCCTCTCGAAAATAGTCTCGCTTGCGAACAACCTCGAGCTCGCGCTTGCGGCG
>JAJYCP010000007.1 GCA_021778295.1 bacterium | reverse complement strand
AAAAAGCGGCTCGCTCTCGTCCCCGTTACCACAGAGAGTACTTCCACGTTTCTAATTCGCTCCGCTCGTAAGAAACTTTAGGTCGCGCGCTCCGAGAGCCTCTTTCTGTCGCATACCCCTCGCGGGGAGGGGGGGTTGAAATGGGTTCTAGCTCCGTTTTTTAAGATAAATCTTTCCACTAAAACGCAAATCAACGTATTCGAGAGTCGGGTCGGAAAGATCAAGCTGGCCTTTTGCAGAAACGAGTGCGGTCAGGGCATTCTGTTCGTCGCCGAGAAGATAGGTGATGCGCAATCCGGCGGGAGCGCCATACGTGGAGGTCGCAAGGAAAAAATCGACTTCGGGACCGCGAATGACAATAGTTCCGACTGAAGGGCCGAGCAATCCTATATGCTGCGCAAAATCAAAAACCCTGGATAATTGGCTTGCGTCTTTAAGCGTTGCGCCCACCGGCGAGACTGCACCGGAGGCAAGAGGGTCAAAAAGAACATACGGCACGAGCGTTTGGTCCGGATTCAATCCGGCACCGAGAGGTGAGGAAGAAGCGGTTGCGGAGAAAGAGAACGCTTCGGTCGCAGTCGCATATACGAAGCCGCTCGGGTCAAAGAGATAGCAATCGCCGGACGCCGTTGACAGAACCTCCTTCACAGGTGAATCTTCCGGCGAAGACGACGCCGAAACGGGGCCGCACCAGCGCGCGAGCGGCGTGCGGGGATCCGCCTTAATGGAGAGTCCGGTAAATCCGTTCCTGAATATCGACACTGCGGCTATCCCGGGGTATGCGGCAAGTATGTCGGCGCGTATGAGCGCCGTGGGCGGGAAAAAAGCTGAATTGCGCGGAATGATGCCGAAGTAGCTTCCCTGCATCGCCTCGTTCGCTACCGACGCGGCTGACGCGTCAACACCATAGACCTCGATATGAGAAATGCGAACGCCCGGCTGCCATAGTCCGTACACAAGCGCGCCGAGAAAAAGAAGGACGAGTACGCAAAGCGCGATGAACGCGCGGCGACGGCGCTTGCGCCGGCGCCCCGAGAGCCGTTCACCGCCCCGCTTCGCCGATGACGCTCTTTCCGACATAGGGCACGAGAGCTTCCGGCACCTTTATCGTGCCATCCGCTTGCTGGTAATTTTCAATGATTGAAACCAGAATGCGCGGCGTTGGTATTGCGGTGGAGTTCAGAGAATGAGCAAATTTGAGATTCCCTTCCGCATCGCGGTAGCGGATATTGAGCCGTCGCGTTTGGAAATCGTGGAAATAAGATGCCGAGCTTATCTCGCGATACGTATTCTCTCCGGGAACCCACAGTTCAATGTCATATTTTTTCACCTGCCCGAGACCCAGGTCGCCGCCGCAATTGGTCACCGTGTGATAAGGAATGCGCAACAGTTCAATGAACTCTTCGGTATTGCGGTTGAGCCACTCGTGCACGCGGACCGATTCGTCATGTTCCGCTCTGCAAAGGACGACCTGCTCCCATTTGAAAAATTCATGCACGCGGATGAGGCCGCGTACGTCCTTCCCGTGCGCGCCGGCCTCGCGGCGGAAACAGGGCGAGAACGACAGAAATTGCACCGGATGTTTTGAAAGGTCTATGGTCTCGTTCATGTAGTAGGCCATCGTCGCCACTTCCGCGGTGCCTGCGAGGTATTCCCCGTCTTGGGTTTTATACAGATCGTCTTCTCCTTGCGGCAGGTAGCCGGTGCCAAGGAATGCCTCGCGGCGCACCAGAGACGGAACGCTCATGGGAGAAAGGCCTTTTGCGGAAAAGTGCTTGAGCGCCAGTTGCCAGACGGCATTTGCGAGAAGGACGCCGTCGCCCTTGAGAAAATAGCCGCGGAAACCGGCAACCTTTGCTCCCCGTTCAAAATCAGCGATATCAAGCGCGGTCATTATCTCGATATGGTCCTTGGGCGCAAAGTCAAACGCCGTCGGTTCGCCCCATTTCTTTATTTCCACATTGTCCGTATCGTCTGCGCCGTCCGGCACCGACATGTCCGGGATGTTCGGCACCGTAAGCATAAGCCGCTGCCATTCAAGCATCACGTTCTTCAGCCGTTCCTCGCTCTCGGCCATGCCGTTCTTCAGATGCTGCATCGCTTCGATTATTTTTTCGCGTTCGGCGCCTTTGGCGATCTGAATCTCGTTACTGCGGCGATTCTGTTCCGCGCGTTTCGCATCAAGTTCTTGCCGCAGCCGCTTGCGCTCGTCGTCAACCGCGAGAAGGCCGTCGATATCCGCATCCATGTGTTTCTTCGCTGCGCCCGCTTTTATGAGAGCGGCGTTCTCCCGAATGAAATGTATATCAAGCATGTATGACCTAGTATACTCTCCTCATGGACATACGTGAACTCGCGCAGGCAACGTGGCCTGCACAACTTCTCGAGATACCGCAGCGGCCGGATCGACTGTGGGTGCGCGGCGCACTGCCGGAAGCGGGAACGAAATTTCTCACGGTCGTGGGGTCGCGTGCGATGACGCGCTACGGACAGGAAGCCTGCCAGAAATTGATAGCCGGACTCGCGGGATATCCCGTTTCGATAGTCTCGGGGCTCGCACTCGGCGTCGACGCGTGCGCGCATAAAGCTGCGCTCGCGGCGGGACTTCATACCATCGCCGTTCCCGGTTCGGGGCTTGCCGATTCAGTCATCGGCCCGCGCACAAATCTCGGACTCGCGAAGGAAATTCTGGCGGCGGGCGGCGCGCTCCTGTCCGAACACGAGCCGGCGTATCAGGCCCATCCGCATGATTTCCCTTCCCGCAACCGCCTCATGGTCGGACTCGCCGACGCGGTCCTCGTTGTTGAGGCGGGTCCGAAATCCGGCACGCTCATCACTGCGCGGCTCGCGGCCGATTACAATCGCGAACTGCTCTGCGTTCCCCATCGCATCGGCGATCCGCACGCGTTCGGTTCGCATCTTTTCATCCGTCTCGGCGCGGCTCTCGTCGCCGAACCGATTCACATTCTCGAAGCGCTCAACATCGTCCCTCGAAAGCCCGACGTGGCTTCCGATGTGCCGGAGCTCGAAGGGATTGAGCAAGAGATTCTGACACTGCTTGCGGAGCCGAAAAGCCGCGATGAAATCCTCCGTAGCGGCGGCGCGAGCGCGGGCGATCTCCTCACCGCGCTCGTCACGCTCGAGCTTCGCGGCTTCATCAAAGAAGAATTCGGCGCATGGCATAGGATATGAAAATCTATTCCTGGAACATGTTTTTCCGCAACCGCGAGCGCGAGCGTGCTTTCGCGTTTATCGCGCAAAGTGATTTTGATATTTTTTGCCTGCAGGAAGTACCCGAAGATTTTCTCGTCCGGCTGAAGACGCTTCCGTTTTCTGTCGCCGCGGCCCCTGAAACCGACCGACTTTTTAAAAAAGAGCGCGCGACGCACTATGGCGTGATACTTTCGCGCTACCCGCTGCGCGCGTGGGGAGTGATCCCGCTCCCGCATCAAGAGTCTGACCTGTCGCTCCGCGCAAGAATGTTCGGGCAATTTATGTTCGCCGTGCGGTTGTGGGCGAAAAGTCTCGGGAACCGGCACGCATTGTATGCCGATGTCGATACGCCGTCGGGGACGATCCGTGTCTTTGACCTGCATTTGCCGCTCCTCACTCCCGCGTTGCGCGCTAAAGAATTCGATTATGCACTCTCGCACGCCGATCCGGGGCACCCGATGCTTGTCTGCGGCGATTTCAATATTCTTGAGGCGCCCCACATCACGCCTTTGAATTGGCTCCTCGGAGGACGCCTGGGAGATGCTGTGTTTCATCGGCGCGAACGTGCGCGTATCGAGGAACGTTTCGCTTCGCATGCATTGCAGAATGTTCTGCGCGGCACTGTCACTCATCCGCTCGCGCGTTCACAGCTCGACCACATCCTTGCTTCTCGCACGCTGCGCGTCTTACACGCATCCGTTATCAGCGATCGCGTCGGTTCAGATCACCACCCGATATACGCGGAACTTTCTTGAGCGTACTTGACCATATATAGGTATACGCGTTATGAGTGAACAGACGAACCCATGAAAACAACGCATACACTGCTCATCGTCGCGGCGCCGACCAAGGCGCGCACCATCGGGCACTATCTCGGCAAGGACTATACGGTTCTTGCTTCGGTCGGGCATGTGCGCGATCTGCCGAAATCGAACAAGGATGCTGTCGATATCGAAGACGGCTTTACTCCCCACTACGTCGTCCCCGCAGAAAAGCGCGAGATCATCGAAAAGATAAAACATGCGGCGAAGAAAGCCGATGAGGTGTACCTCGCAACCGACCCCGACCGCGAAGGCGAAGCCATAGCGTGGCATATCAAAGAAGTCGCAGATCTCGTAAAGCCCAAACGCGTCGTCTTCCATGAGATCACGAAGACCGCCATCGAGGAGGCGCTCGCGCACCCCCGCATGATCGATGAGCATTTGCGCCGCGCACAGGAAGCACGGCGCGTCCTCGACCGCATCGTGGGCTACGACCTCTCCGGCCTTATCTGGAAGAAGGTGCGCTACGGACTCTCGGCCGGGCGCGTGCAGTCTCCGGCACTGCGTATCCTCGCGGAACGCGAACGAGAAATAAAAGCTTTCATACCGGAAACGTATTTCCTCTTGCAAGCGCTTTTCAATTCCAAAGCCGGAGAATTCGCCGCAACCTGCGCCGAGCTGCCCGCGACACGCGCGGAAGCCGAACGGATAGTGCAGACCGGGCGAAGCGCTTCTTGGAGCGTCGCTGATCTTTCCGAAAGGGCCGAAGAGCGACAACCGCGACCGCCTTTCACCACCTCAACATTGCAGCAGACCGCCTCAACCCGCCTCGCGTTCACGCCGTCACGCACGATGCGCGCGGCGCAAAAACTGTATGAAGCCGGACATATCACGTATATGCGCACCGATTCGGTGAACCTCGCACAGGAAGCCGTCGCGAAAATGGCGGGCGTTATCGAAAAGGAATTCGGCACAGAGTATCTTCAGGTGCGCACGTTTAAGACGACGAGCAAGAATGCTCAAGAGGCGCATGAGGCCATCCGGCCAACCGATTCCTCTCATGCGCGCGCAGGCGCCTCGCCGGACGAAGAGCAGCTTTACGCGCTCATCCGGACCCGTGCGCTCGCCTCTCAAATGACCGCGGCGCGGATCATGCGCACAACCATAAAAGCGAAAGCCGATGCGGATATTCCTCTTTTTAGCGCAAACGGGTCGCGCACCATCTTCCCGGGCTGGCTCGCGCTTGATACGGCGGCGCGCGGCGAAGACGTCGAGCTACCGAAGTTCCTCGCGGGCGATGCGCTGACGCTTCTCTCGCTCGGTGCCGATGAGAAACAAACCGAACCGCCCAATCGTTACACCGAAGCGGGACTCATTAAGGAACTCGAGAAACGCGGCATCGGCCGCCCTTCGACCTATGCCTCCACCATGAAAACCATCCAGGATCGCGGCTATGTCGAAAAACTCGGCCGGGCCCTGAAGCCGACCGCGACCGGTATGGTCGTCTCCGGATGGCTCGAGGAACATTTCCCCACATACGTGAGCGACACCTTCACTGCGGAGATGGAAGACGAGCTTGATGAAATAGCGCGCGGCGAGCGCGGATACACGGAAACTCTGAAAGCCTTTTACGGTCCGTTTGTGAAAGCGGTGCATGCCAAAGATAAACTGCCGAAAGCGACTGCGCTTGGCGATGCACCGAAGGAATTTCCGTGCCCGCTCTGCGGAAGTCCGATGGAATTCAAACTCGGGCGCGGCGGCATTTTTATGAGTTGCAAGCGCTATCCCGATTGTCTCGGAGCGCGCACCGAAGAAGGCATGGAACTGAAAAACGACGAGCCTCTCGGCTACCACCCCGATACCGGTGCTCCGATCTTCATCAAGACCGGACGCTTCGGGCCGTATGTCGAGATGGCGCTGCCCGAAGAACCGGACGCTCAAGAAAACGCGAATACGGCCGTTCGAGAAGACGGAAAAAAGATAAAAAAGATAAAAAAGAAAAGCGCCGCCCCGCGCGGACGCGGGCGCCCAAAAAAGACGGCAAAACGCGCGAGCATCCCGCCCGGTACCGACCTCGCGCACGTAACGCTTGCCGATGCCCTTAAGTACCTCTCTCTCCCGCGCGAGCTTGGACAGCATCCTTCGACCGGAAAACCGGTTTTTGCTTCCACCGGCCGCTTCGGGCCGTACGTCGGCAGCGATGGAGAATTCCGCTCTCTTAAGGCCAGTGTGGGCGATCCGTATACCGTCACACTTGACGAGGCGCTCGCTCTTTTGGCAGAGCCGAAGAAACCGCCGAAAGGCGTCGAGATCGTGCGAGAAATCGGTAAGCATCCGCGCACGGGCAAGAGTCTCGTGCTCTACAAATCAAAACAAGGGTTCTTCCTGAAGAAGGGCTTGCGCCGGATCTATGTGCCCGACTCTGTGAATCCGGACTCTCTCACGAGCGCAGAAGCCGCCGAGTATATGAAATGAACTTCAGGAAAAATGACGGAGGTGTATAGTAGCCTTCATGACCACCGTCAAAGAGATTATCGGTGAAATGTCGGCGCCTTCTGCCGAGGATATAGCATTCGTCGAGAAAGCATACGAATTCGCCAAGAAGGCGCATGCGGGCCAGACACGCTTTTCCGGCGAACCGTACATCGTGCATCCGGCGGCGGCTGCGAAAATACTCGCCGAGTATGGCATGGACGCGACGACGATCGCGGCGGGCCTTCTGCATGATGCCGTCGAAGACGCGTGCGTATCGCGCGAGGAAGTGGAGAAAGAATTCGGAAAGGAATTGTTATTCATCGTCGATGGCGTGACGAAGCTCGGCACGCACAAATACCACGGTGCCGAGCGCCATGCTGAAAGTCTCCGCCGACTCCTCGTAGCCACTGCGAGCGATATTCGCGTACTTATCGTGAAGCTGGCCGATCGCTATCACAATATGCAGACGCTTGCCCACGTACCGGAGCACAAGCGGCGCCGCATTGCGCTCGAGACGCTCGAGATCTACGCGCCTATCGCCGATCGTCTCGGTATGGGGAAAATGAAGCGCGAACTCGAGGATCTCGCCTTCCCTTTCGTCGATCCGGACGCCGCCGCGCACACCGCCGAAGTGCGGAAGCTGAAAACGAAAGAGACCGAGGCGGGACTTGCGAAAGTGCAGAAGGAACTTCAGCGCGAGCTCACGAAAAAAGGCCTCACGACTTTCCGCACCGATGTTCGCACCAAGGGGCTCTGGAGTTTACATCAAAAATTGCTACGGAAACACGACGACATCACTCTCATCCATGACATAGCGGCTCTGCGTATAATCGTGCCGAAAATTGAAGATTGCTATACGGCGCTTGGTATCGTGCATGCGCTCTACAAACCCTTGCCGGGGGAGTTCAAGGACTACATCGCCTTTAAAAAGCCGAATGGCTATCAGTCGCTCCATACGACAGTCGTAACGCCCGAAGCGGGTGTCGTTGAAATACAAATCCGTACCGAAGAGATGCACCGGCGAGCGCAGTTCGGCATCGCTTCGCACATGTCCTATAAACAACTCGGAAAAGAGATGGACAAGCTCGAGAAAGAGACTCAGAAAAGCAGGTTCGCAGCCCTCGCCTCATCCTGGCGTTCGCTTATCCCGTCGCTCATGAAGGTAACGAAAAGAGGGGACGGCGCGCGCGGCGTAACGAAAGTGCCGCCCTGGCTGGCCGAGCTTGCCGAGGCGCAGGCGGAAATCGCCGGTTCCGAGGATTTTGTCGAGGGACTGAAAGAGGATTTCTTTTCGCACCGCGTATTTGTTTTCACTCCGAAGGGCGATGTCATTGACCTGCCGGCGGCGTCGACGCCGATCGATTTCGCGTATGCGATACACAGCGATCTCGGGAACCATCTTCAGGGTGCGAAAGTCAACGGGAAGCTTGTCTCTTTCGACACAGTGCTCGGCAACGGTGATGTCGTTGAAATAGTGCGGCGCGAAGCTGCACACCCTTCCTCAAAATGGCTTGATATCGCACGCACATCGCTTGCGCGCCGGCATATTCGTGCGGCGCTCGGCATGACCGAACCCGCGAAACCGGCGCGACCGCGACACCACAGAAAAATAACCCAATCCAATCTACACCGTAAAACCGCTCACTGAATAAAGCTCGTCCTCGGACGCTTCCTCGGGAGCGGCGGACGGCACGGGATCGCTCTCCAGCTGGGTGGTGTTCGGGAAAACAGGCGGTGCGATACGGGTAATGTTCTCTCCGGCATGGATATGCTCGGGAGCCCTCCGGAATGCCTGTTCGGCGGCAAGCGTGGCAACTAGGTGCGAAAGATCATCGCTTGAAAAGAAATCAATGAGCAGACGACCGCCCTCCGCGTTCGTCTCGATGATGACGCGCGTGCCGAGGGTTTCGGTGAGCGCTTTCTCGATTTCAGCCATCTCGGGCGTCTTGCGGTGGTAGGAACGCACGCGCTCTTGCGCAATTGAGCGCGCAATGCGTTCGGCGGCGCGAACCGGCAGCTTTTTCAGAACGATCTCTTTGAAGAGGGTCTCGCGTTCTTCCGGGCGATCGTTCAGAGCCATGAGCGGGCGCGCATGGCCTTCGCTTATTTCTTTCCCCACGATGGCATCCTGCATGTGCTCGGGCAGCGAGAGCAGACGGAGGCTGTTGGAGACGTACTCGCGGCTCTTGCCGATTTTCGCCGCTGTTTCGGCATGCGAGATGCCGAAGTCTTCGATGAGTTTCTGGAGCGCTTTCGCCCTATCGATCGCATTCAGATCTTCCCGCTGAAGATTTTCAATGATAGCGAGTTCCAATTTCGTAAGATTGTTCTCGCCCTGGCGGATAACTACCGGGATTTGTTTGAGCCCGGCGAGCTTCGAAGCGCGCAAGCGCCGTTCTCCCGCAATGAGCTCATAGACGCTTTCGAGGCCGCCATCGGGTTTCTCGACATCCATGCGACTCACCACAAGCGGCTGTAATACGCCGTATTGCCGGATGCTTTCCGCGAGTGATTTCAGCCCTTCTTCGCTGAACTCTTTTCGGGGCTGAGAGGGGTTCGGTACGATCCGACCGACTTCGATCCAGAAGACCGAGTCATACTTCGTCGGCACGTATCGCGCATCGTCACTCATTGCGGTAATTTTACCATGATGAAAGTGCGATTGAGAAATGTTACTGTGCAATCCGAGGGCGGTGTTAATCACATTGCCGGGATGGCGGAATTGGTAGACGCAACGGATTCAAGACCCGTCGTCGCAAGACATGAGAGTTCGAGTCTCTCTCCCGGCACCAGACGCAGCGTTCGTGCGTGTATGTTCGTTATAACTTCCCGACGAGATCGATACCGGGTTCGAGCGTGTCGTCACCGGGCTCCCACGACGCGGGACATACTTCGCCCTTGTGCGTCTCGACATACTGTGCCGCCTGGAGCTTCCGCAATGTTTCCGCGGCCTTGCGCCCTATTGAGTTGTCGTTGATTTCCATCGCGCGCAACGTCCCGGCAGGGTCGATGATAAATGTCCCGCGGAGTGCGAGCCCTTCATCGCTCGTGAGCGCCGCTTCGCCGCCTTCCACCAGAACGCCGAAAGCGTAGGCGAGTTTCCCGGAAGGGTCGGCTGCCATCGGATATCTGATTCCCCTGATCCCTTCCGAGGTGTCGTGCCACGCCTTATGGGTGTAAACGGTATCCGAAGAAATGGAAATGATTTCGGCATTCAGTGCCTGGAACTTTGGATATAGTTTCGCGAGTTCTTCCAGTTCTGTCGGGCAGACAAAAGTGAAGTCAGCCGGGTAGAAGACGAGAATCGCCCATTTCCCGCGCAATTGCGAGAGACTCATGGTCTTGATTGCCCCCTCATGGTAGGTTTCGAACTCGAAATCAGGCACCGGTTCGCCCACCCGCACCTGGGAGGTATAGTCGCGCACCGCGTCGTGGAACTCGCCGCAATGTTCGCAATAGTTGCTTCGCGTCTCTTTCATAGGTGTATTGGTTATGCTTCCGTCATGATACCATCGCGGACAATGACAGCACAAACGCGCCGCATCCTCTGCATTGTCGGACCGACCGCTTCGGGCAAATCCGCACGCGCAGTCGCCGAGGCGCTCACGCGCGGCGGCGAGATCATTTCGGTTGACTCGCGGCAGGTGTATCGCGGCCTCGACATCGGAACTGAGAAAATAACTTCTGAAGAAATGCGCGGGGTACCGCACCACCTTCTCGACATCCGAGATGCGCGCGAGAATTACTCGGCGGGAGATTTCGTAACGGATGCGACACGATTGATCGGAGAGATTTCCGGCCGCGGGAAACTCCCGATCCTCGTCGGCGGAACGCATTTTTATTTTGATGCGCTCCTGCGCGGCCTTCCGTCCGGAATTGACGAGAATCCGGAATTGCGAGACGCACTTGAAGCGCATTCGACGGAAGAATTGTTCACGCGCGTCAGCTTCGCGGACGCGCGCCGGGCGGCTGAGCTTGACCCGAAGAACCGACGGCGACTTATCCGCGCACTCGAAATTATCGACTCACTCGGACGCGTCCCGTCCCGCCCCGAATATACGGCCCCTTCTGGAACAAGGTTAAACCTTGTTGAACCTGGAGTTTTAAATGTTAAACATTTAAAACGATATGTGGTTGAATGGATAATCGTTGATCCTGTGCGCGAAGAATTGCGTGCGAAAATCGATGCGCGACTTGCCAGCGCGCTTGCGCGCGGGCTTATCAAGGAAGTGCGCCGCGTACGCGGGGAAATCGGCGATGTGCGACTGAACGAACTCGGGCTTGAATATAAAATCGTGGGTGAGTTTCTGAGAAACGAGCGTACGGAAGCATCGCTCATGCCGACGTTGTCGGCAAAACTCTGGCAGTACGCGCGCCGCCAGAGGGCGTGGCTACGCAAATTGCACGATGAAATTATTTCGGCAGCACCGTCGCGCCCGGACAAAAACTGAATCCGAGGTTCTTGCTGTCATAGTACGGATTTACGTTCGAAGTTGTCCCGACATAGTAGTTCAGTCGGCACATATCTCCTTGAGGAATACCGAGGGTCTGCATGAGGAACTGTTCTGCTTCAAGCCGGATTCGTCCAAGCGGTTCCTTTAAGAGCGCGATTGTAAACGAGCCGGTTGTACTGTCATAAAGCACATTGAAATCGGTGGTGGTACCTGCCTGGCACTTCTGCGGGTCGGTGATGCAGTAGCCGAGATTCCCGGCAAGAAGATAACGACCAGTATTAGCAGCATCCGGTATGGTCACGCCGTTATGTATGAAATCGTTCGTTACGATGGCACTGCCGCTCAGGCTCGCCACGGTTAATGTCCCTCCGGTCGGATTCGTCGAGAAACTGGTCGGAACCGTATTGCTCGAAGGAAATACAGCGGGGTTCTGATTTTGAGTACTTGCTGTCTGCGTACCCGATCGCAAGAAAAGGAACCCGATAACGATGATTGCGGCGATGCTTATGATTGCAAGTATTATGATGGGTTTTCTTTTCATACAAATTTATTGGCCGGAAAATAGAGAGACGCACTGCGCCTGCGTTGCATTGCTTGGATCGGCGGTCCACGCGCCATAGCCCTGTTGCTGAAGAACGCACGCGGCGGCGGCGGCACTACAGCTGACGTTTGCCGCCGCTTGTACGCATCTTTGCACGATAGCCTGGCTCGCGGCATCGCTTTTCGGGTTCCCTCCTGAAAATCCGGAAGCGCAATTGAGCGGTCCGGATGCACCGACCGCCTGCTCGCAGGCCGCATTGTTATAACAATTGCTGTTGCCTTCAAGTAGAACTTGGAACGCACCCGCTGCACTCGAACCCTTCCCCCAATTGTAGTTAAGGTTAATCGCGCCGCAGGAACTTTCCGGTTTTGCGATACACGCAAGCGTGTCTGCTTGATTCACGGTGAGATTGTAGCCTCCCAGCTGCGCTCCCTGTTGCACCGTCGCCGCAGCACAGGCGCCGGTGCCGAAAGAAAGATAATTCCCATTTGTCGTTACGCCCGTAACGCCCATATTCGGACCGGCCGAGGATCCGACGAGACTTCCCGCTTGCGAGAGACAGAACGAGGCGCCGTCCGATGTGATAAGCGACGACCATGTCCCGAATGATCCGTTATAGAGCACCGCCATAATCGCGTCCACGATGAGCCAGCTTGCAAGAGCGATGACTATGCCGACGATTGTGTTGAGCAAAATGCCTTTTGCTTTCTCTTTGCCGGCTGGATTCACTGAATTCACCACATAAAGAAAACCTGAGTAGGCGATCATTATCGGTGCGACGAAGACGATTGCCAGGGTGATGAGAAGACTGATTATGTTGTTGATGACAACGATAAGCAAACCCCATCCGGCTGGGCAAGTATTAGCGGCATTGGGAATGATTGGACCGAAAAACGGTATGGCCGCGTGCACCAGGTGCGGGAAAGCAAATGAGCTTGCCACGAGCACGAAAGCAAGAAGGGGGATGCGGGAACGCATGCCCGCAGTATACCGCGTGTGTGGCCGCGACACGTTGCTTTTCCCCCACCTCCCTATCTGCTACTCTTTATGTACGGGCCTATAGTTTCAATGGTAAAACATCGCTCTCCAAAAGCGGAGTTGCTGGTTCGAGTCCAGCTGGGCCCGCAAAGACGAAACAACCGCGGAGGCGGTTTTTCGCTTTGTGGGAAGCGGAGCGATGTGCGAACAACAGCGAGCACCGCCCTTTCGGGCGGTGCTCGTTTGACGTTAGCGCTTCGTTTCTTTGAAAATAACGCGCTTGCGGAGTGTCGGATCGAATTTCGTGACTTCGATCTTGCGTTCCACGGTCTTTTTGTTCTTGCGGCTCCAAATGACGTGATTTGACTTCGTGGACTTGAGCTTGAGCAGGCGGTCTTGTGACATACGGAAAATCTATCAGAACAGGCTATTTTTCGCAAATAGAGTGAGCCATTCCGATTCGGGAGACTCTCGGAGGCGAAGCGGCATGGTAATTTCGTCGCCGAAGGGTAGCTGCGACGAAATTCGCGAGCCGAGAGTGAGCGCGTCCCGCCGCTGGGCGGGACCGACGCGTGCTCCCGAATCGGAATGACGAACGGATATCTATGCGACTACTGTCGTCTTTTTCATTCGCTGCGTCGCTCGCTTCTTCACTTCAAAATGCGGCTCGTCGTTCTTGATGGAAATAATCACGGTGCCGCCTTCCATGAGGCCCTGTGCGACCATCAAAGACGCGAGCGGCGTGAGTATCCGGTCCTGAATCGTACGGCGCAGAGGGCGCGCTCCGTACTGGGGATTGTACCCTTTATCCGCGAGCCACTGCCGCACTTCGTCTTCGAGCACGAGCGCGATGCGTTTTTGCGCAAGCCGATTCACCACCTCTTCGACCTGCGTATCGACGATTTTGGTGAGCGCCTCTTTTGCGAGCACATCGAAAATGATGATGTCATCGAGTCGGTTGAGGAACTCGGGACGGAAATGCTCCTTGAGCGCTTCCATGACCTTTTCTTTCGTTTCTTCGTAGCGCGTCATCTCGGTCGCATCCGTCTTGCCGAAGCCGATATGCGCCAGTCGGTCGATGAATTCGCCGCCGATGTTGCTCGTCAAGACGATAATCGTATTCTTGAAATTGACTTTGCGGCCCTTGCCGTCGGTGAGATGCCCCGAATCAAGAACTTGCAGGAGGATATTGAACACTTCTGGATGCGCTTTCTCGATTTCGTCGAAAAGCACCACTGCATACGGGCGATGCCGGATGCGCTCGGTCAACGTGCCGGACTCCTCGTAGCCGACGTAGCCGGGCGGCGCGCCGATAAGCTTCGCCACCGAGTGCTTTTCCATGAACTCGCTCATGTCTACCCGGACGAGCGCATCAGGATCGTTAAACATGAATTCCGCGAGCTTTTTCGAGAGTTCGGTCTTCCCCACGCCGGTGGGACCGAGGAAGAGGAAGGAACCTATGGGGCGATTCGGGTCGCTAATGCCGACTCGGGAGCGCTTTACCGCATCCGTGACTTTCTTGACCGCAGTATCCTGGCCGATGATTCCTTTCTTGAGCGCCTCCTCCATGCGCGCCAGCTTCGCGGCCTCTTCCTCAAGCATTTTCGCGACCGGAATGCCCGTCCAGCGGCTGACGACCGCTGCAATGTCCTGTTCGGTTACCTCTTCATTTAGCACGCGGCGCGATTTCTGTAGCGCTTTCAGACGCTTTAGTTTTGTCTCGAGCTCTTTTTGGATATGCGGAATGCGGCCATAGCGAATTTCCGCAACGGTGCCGAGATCGGCGGCGATTTCGGCATTGTCCGCCTGCACTTTGAGCGCTTCGAGTTCGGTCTTAGCCGCACGGATATCGGTAAGCACCTCCTTCTCGTTCTTCCACTTGAGTTCAAGCTCTCGTGTCTTTTCTTTGAGATCAGCGACCTCCTTATCGATAATTTTTATGCGCTCCTTGATCTCTTTTGCGTGTTCGCCTTCCAAGTCCTTTTGGAGCGCCTGCCGCTCTATCTCGAGACGGCGGATTTTCCGGTCGGTTTCCTCCAAAATCGGTGGTTTATTCTCAAGCGCGATGCGCAGTCCCGACGCGGCTTCATCGACCAGGTCGATTGCTTTGTCCGGCAAGAAACGATCGCTGATGTAGCGCGAAGAAAGCTCGACGGCCGCGACGATCGCACCGTCAGTGATGCGCACCCCATGGAAAAGCTCGTATTTGTCGCGAAGCCCCCGGAGAATGGCGATGCCGTCTTCGACGGTCGGTTCTTGCACGAAGACCGACTGGAAGCGCCGCGTAAGCGCCGCGTCTTTCTCGATATATTTCTGGTATTCCTTGAGAGTCGTCGCGCCGATGACGCGGATCTCGCCCCGTGACAGAGCGGGTTTGAGCATGTTTGACGCATCGAGAGATCCTTCGGCGCTGCCCGCGCCGACGAGCGTGTGGAGCTCGTCGACAAAGAGGATGACTTTCCCCTCCGCGCGCTCGACTTCTTTCATGACGTTCTTCATCCGCTCTTCAAACTCACCGCGGTATTTGGTGCCCGCAATCATGAGCCCGAGGTCGAGCGAGAGGAGTTCTTTGCCTTTGAGCGATTCGGGAACGTCTCCGGTGGCCATGCGCGAGGCAAGCCCCTCGGCAATTGCAGTTTTCCCCACGCCTGCCTCGCCTATCAAAACCGGATTGTTCTTGGTACGGCGCGCGAGAATCTGAATCACTCTGTTGATCTCAATATCGCGGCCGATGACCGGATCAAGTTTGTTCTCGGCGGCGAGCTTGGTGAGGTTGCGTGCGTACTTTGCAAGCGCGCGGAAACGCTTCGGTTCTGTGGTCTGGCCGTCTTTGCTGCTTTTCAATTCTTTCAGGATGGCGAGAGCCGCATCACGGCTTATCGAGAAGCGCGCGAAGATATCGGCGGCGGGGCCCGGATGTTCGATGACCGCGAGGAAAAGATGCTCGGTGCCGACGAACGTGTCATTCATGCGCGCCGCAATTTTCCCCGATGCCTCGAGCGCCTGCGCGAGATCGGGAGTAAGGTAAATCTGATAGGAGGGCGAGAGTACCGAAGCGCTCTCGGGCGCTTCAAGGTGTTCCAGCACGGCATCCGCGAGCATGATGGTATCGACTTCCATCCGGTCCAGCATGGAAAATATGAGTGACTCCTCCTGGAGCACGAGTGCGGCGAGGAGATGTAGCGGCGAAACATGGTTCTGACCACGCTCTATGGCAAGCTCATGCGCACGGCGCACGGCTTCTTTGGCTTTGGTGGTGAAATTATTGAACGGGGGCATATAACGTTATAACGGAGTGGATGTCGAGGTTGTTGCAGAGGCCGTCGAGGTTGCGGCAAGGAGAGCGTCTATCGTATCCGCAGGGATGAGCAGCCCGGGCGTCGCTCCCGCGCTGATACCGATGAGATTGCCGGCGAGATCAACCGCAGCGCTCCCCGCGCCGATGTCCGGCAACGTGGTATAGACGCCTTTTGTACCGATGCGCGCGACGATGCCGGTAGCGGCAGACCCGTCAGCGCCTATGGCGAGCGCGGTTTCGCCGAGTTTCAGATTGCTTGCTGCAACAAGGATCGGCGCGCGTGCTTTCGGAAGCTTCGCGGCATCGGCAAAGCCGTAAATCATGACGCCGTTGCCCTCGTGCGAGAGCGATGCCGCGACGTACGTAGCGTCAGGAAATTCAATGAGCACTTCTTTCGGAAGAGCGCTTGCCGCCGCAGTCACGACAGCGCGGGCGCTCGGAAGATAGGTGCCGACGGCAAGCGCGGGGGTCGAGGTTCCGGTTACTGCGGAATAGAGCGCGGCAACACGTGTCGCATCCGCTCCGAGCGCGGCGGTGACGAGATCCTGATTGGACGGTGCGGGCGCAGAAATAGCCGCGGCAGGAGCGACTTGCGCTACCGTCTCAATGGTGTGTTCAACGACACGATTCACCGTCTGGGTGACAAAAGCCGGAGCATGGTCCAGGAGTGACACCGTTAAAATGCCCGTCGCAACCGAGGTGACGAAATTCACAAGAATCGTGAGCAGTATGAGTTGAGATTTCGAAAGCTCTTCGATATTCATAGTCTATATAATGCTACCGACGGCCCATGCTGTCAATAAATGCGATTCCCCGCGCAAGCGCTGCGGCAAAACGAGCGAGCGAACGCGAGCGGACCCTGGAATCCCAGGAAATACGCAATGTCGCGCGGGCGCGTTCGCGGTCTCCGGTCAATGCAAAGACGACGCGCGAACCATCCTCTGAATCTGTCTCGCACGCGCTGCGCGTCGAGACCGCAAACCCGACTTCATCAAGGAGCGCGACAAGATAATCGGTATCTCGCCCAGGGAAAGAGAGGTTGAGGATATGGGGTGCTTGCGCGCGGCCCTCTTGTATATATACGTTTGGAACCGTGTCCGTGATGGCGTGGATGAGATTCGCTCGATCCCGCTTTGCAGCGGCACGGAACGTTGCACGACCCAAAACGGCCGCGCGGAGCGCCGCTGAGAAGCTCAGCGCGAGTTCGGGCGCTTCGGTGCCCGGACGCAGCGTGCGTTCCTGTCCGCCGCCTCTATAGAGCGAAGCGATCGCAATTGAGCGGTGCGCTACAAGTGCACCGATACCCCGCGTTACACCGACTTTTGAAGCATCGAGCGTCAACAGGTCGGCGCCAAAGTGTGTCCGTGTGATTTTTTCGGTAAGCGGTGCCTGGCTCGCGTCAACGTGTAACAGAATGCGCTCGGTAGCTCCGCCATCGGACGCGTTCTGAAGCACTTCCGCGATTTCACGCGTATTCCACACGATTCCCGTCTCGCCGCAGACCGCATCCATGGAAACGAGCATGGTCTCGCGGCGCAGCATGTTTGATAGCTTATCGGTATCAACCTGTCCGGCTCGTATCGGCAACGCCTCGATCGAAACTCCCTCCGCAGCGAGTAATTGCATGTTCTCGACGATCGACGCATGCGCGGTCGGTAAATACAAGACATGCGCCTTTCCGTATGCGGCAGCGCGGCGTGCACGCACGTGTCCAAGGATCGCAAGCGCATTGCTTTCCGTCGCACCGCTCGTGAAGATGACATCGTCGCTTTGCACCTCGACGAGTCGCGCTATGTCTGTGCGCGCATTCTCAAGCATCGCTTTCGCACGACGCCCTTCCTCGTGCGGCGACGACGGATTCCCTGCCGCTCCCGCAGCACGGTCAAGATAGATCCTCTTCCGCCAAAACATATACTGATTCTACACGATTGCGGATACGTCATTTTTGTGATGAAATGGAGCCCGTATGGCGCGGGTACCACGACCGCCCGTCATCGCGGTGATGGGCCACATAGACCATGGAAAGTCATCGCTTCTTGATTACATCCGGAAAGCGAATATCGTCGCGGGCGAAGCGGGCGGCATCACCCAACACGTCGCCGCCTATATTGCCGAACACAACGGCCGTTTCGTCACCTTTCTCGATACGCCCGGACACGAGGCTTTTAAAGCGCTGCGCACGCGCGGCGCGGCTGCCGCGGATATCGCCATCCTGGTGGTAGCGGCGGACGAAGGCGTGATGCCCCAGACGCTTGACGCGCTCGCGGCGATCAAGGAAGCGGGGATCCCGTTCATCATCGCAATAACTAAAATCGACAAGAACAACGCCGACGTGGAATACGCGAAAACCTCCCTTCTGGAACACGAAATATTCCTGGAGGGACTGGGCGGTGATGTCGCGTATGCACTTATATCTTCGAAGACTGGTGCGGGAGTACCTGAGCTGCTTGATCTTGTCCTTCTCGCCGCCGATCTCGCCGAAATCACCGCCGATCCGTCGCTTCCCGCAACCGGTTTTGTGCTCGAATCGACGCAGGACCCAAAACGCGGCGCGTCGGCAACGCTCATAGTGAAAGACGGCACGCTCGTGACGCCGGGCTTCGTGGTTGCGGGTGATGCGTATGCTCCCATACGCTTCATCGAAGACTTCCGCGGCGCCCGCACAGCGCGCGCTGGAGCATCGGAGCCGGCCCGCGTTTCCGGCTTCAACAAGCTGCCGCCCTCCGGAGCGCTCTTTCGCACCGCGAAAAGCAAGAAGGAAGCGGAAACACTTGCGGCGGCAAACGCAAAGACACTCGCTGCGCCGCACCAACAGAACGCTTTGATCGAAGGCGCGGTTTCACTTCCGCTTGTCGTAAAAGCGGATGTCGCGGGGTCAGTCGACGCAATCAATCACGAGCTGGCGAAAATCGTCGATGAACGCGCCGCAATCCGTATCATCGCATCGGGCGTTGGCACTGTTTCCGAGAACGATATCAAGACTGCGCACGCGTCTGGTGCCACCGTCATCGCATTCAATGTCGGAACGGACCCTATCGCCCGCGAACTCGCGCAACGCGATGCCGTCGTCATACTGCCTTTTTCCATAATCTATGAGCTCTCGGAAAAAATATCCGAGCTTTTGGCGGCGCGCGTACCGGCAATGACCATTGAAAAAGAGCTCGGACGCGGCACCGTGCTTCGGACTTTTTCCTCCGGCGCAAAGAAACAGGTGCTCGGTGTTCGGTATGCATCCGGTACTTTCACCATCAATGATCGAGTAAAGATATTGCGGCACGGCGAGGAAATCGCGCGCGGGAGCATCGCAAATCTCCAGCAAGCGCGGGCAGATGTGAAAGAAATAAAAACCGATGGTGATTTCGGTACCGAGATCGAGGCACGCTCGGATGCGGCGCCTGGTGATGAACTCATCGCTTTTGCCGCCGTAAAATCATGAGCCTCGTTGAAAATCAGAATGGGAAAAATAGACAGAACGATCGCGCGGCTGAAATTGCTGCGCGCGAGGCGGCGTTGTTCATCGCGCGCGAGGCTGGAAGCGAATCGCTCATCACGGTCATCCGCGCACAGTCCGTCGCGCACGGCGATCGCATCATGGTTTTCGTAAGCGTCTTTCCCGAGGACAAAGCGCACACGGCGCTCGCATTCCTGGAGCGGCAACGAAAGGCGTTTTCGGATCATTTGAAATCACACGCGCGCCTGCGCCCGCTTCCGCGCATCGACTTTCTTCTTGATAACCGCGAACAAAGCGGCATGCCTATGGGCGAATCCTCTAAAAATTAGTATCATCAACAAACGGCCCGGTGGCGAAGAAGCAACGCGACGGTCTGCAAAACCGTTATGCGAGGGTGCGAATCCCTCCCGGGCCTCTAAATATCTGACTGGTGGAGAATGGAAGAGCGCGAGTATAACTTTCGTAGTTGGAATCCCGTCGTGGTAGAAATAAGGGTGTGCGCCAAGGTGGCGGAATGGTAGACGCACAGGACTTAAAATCCTGAGAGGGCCTAAAAACCTTCATGTGAGTTCGAGTCTCACCCTTGGTACCAAATAGGAATAGGAAATTGTAAATCTGAGACAATCGTCCGTAAGTTGACAGTTTGGTTGTTTCCTGCTATGTTTAAAGCACTCCCGAGGTGAGCTTGGGAACCCTGGCTATGGGGGCCCCATAGCAACAGTACATTCATACACAAGAGGTCCATTATGGACGACATCAGAAAGGGTCAGATCGCTCTCGCCTACCTCAAGAACAAGCTTCGCGAAGAAGGTGTCCGCCTCACGCCGAATTTTCGGCGACAGGCCGGCAACACCGCCAAGACCATCGGCATCTCCATCGAGGAAGCCATGGAGTTCGCAGAAGGTCTCGTTCGCGAGTTGGTCGAGGAAGCATTCGCTCCCAACCAACACGGTTAATCCGCACGTTCCGAAAGAACGACAGGGTGAGTTCTCGTCAGGAGGACTCCTAAACGGGTAATTGCACCTCTCTCCATTTATGGAGAAGCTGGGCAGAATAAGAACCGCTCCCCTTGTTCCGAAGAACAACCACGGGTGCATCATTCTCACGAGTGATGCACCCGTTCTCTTTTTTGTTCATTTTCTTTATTGGGTTTGTCGGAGTGTGTGATTGCACACTGCGGTCCTGTCGAGTAGCGCGTCCGGCACGGACGTTTTATTTTTAGAAATATGGTAGTGGTGTTGGAGGTAGATGAGATCGCTGCGGAGCTTTTGGAAAGCATCGGAAGTCATCGGTGCGGTGGCGTAGTTCTTTCGTTCATGTTCGACACAGACATCTTCGACGAAGCCGAAAATCGTGGCAAGAAATGAAAAATAATCACCGCTTTCAAGATGGACGCGCAGGCGGGCGTCTCGATCATCGTCTACAGATGCATAGCGCATAGTGTTCGCAAGACAATCGGAAATTGCGGACACATTTGTAGGATTTTCCGCTTCAATGACAGTTTTTGAGTCCATGGAGTTCCTTCACTATATCATCCCGTGTGGAAATAGCGGCCGCTCCCTGTTCATTTCCCCGAGGTTCTTGGTATAGTTGACGGCAACAATGACCGACCCTCTCTGTTACCTCAATGGTGCACTGCTATCGCTTGGCGAGGCGAAGGTCGGCGTACTCGACCTTGGAATCCTGCGCGGATTCGGCATCTACGAGGGACTTACCTCTTTTTCGGGAGAACCGTTTCGTTTCGATGACCATTGGGAGCGATTCCAGAAATCCGCGGACATGCTCGGACTTACCATCCCTCATACAAAGGACGAGGCGGAAAACGCTATGCGCACGCTTATCGGGCACAACACGGATGGAACGCGAGCGAGTCTTCGTATGCTCCTCACCGGCGGAGAAGCTCTCGGCGGCCTTGAACACGTGCCCGGCCGAGAGACATTTTTTATCACTGCCGCGCCACACACTCCCCTTCCCTCGGAACTGTACGAGCGCGGTGCTTCTCTCATCACGCACGAGTACCAGCGCTTTATGCCGGAAGTGAAGTCCATCCACTACATCACGGCAGTCATGCTCCAAGAAAAACGAAAAGCTGCCGGCGCAATCGAGATTCTCTACACAAACGGCAATCGGGCGCTCGAATGCGCAACAAGTAATGTCTTCATAGTGAAGAACGGTACTGTCATAACGCCGGATGCCGACGTGCTCAAAGGCATTACTAGAAAAGTCGTGCTGGAACGCGCGCGTGAGGCGTACCAAACGCTGGAACAGGCACTGCCGCTCTTCGCATTTTTCGACGCTGACGAAGCGTTCATCACGTCATCCTTTAAGGACATCGTGCCCGTCGTCTCCGTTGACGGACGTACCATCGGTTCCGGAGCGCCGGGCCCCGTCACGCGTGATTTGATAGCGCGGTTCGCGCGGTACACCGGTTCATACGCGGCGAAAGCGAATGCACCTTCAAACGGTGCTTGAAGGTGCGTTCGCAAATGCGGAACCGGCTTACGCTCGGACCAGGAATTATTGGCGGTTACGGATGATGATTTTGCCGGCGACAAGCGGTGCGTCTTTCGCTTCGCGTGTGCCCGATACGATCACTTCGGAATTGACCCCGAGCGCGCTAAAGGGTACCGGCTGACCTGCACGCGTTACAACCGTCGTCGCATTCGTATCAATCAGGATCGATGGTCGAGCCGGACGGCCGGGATGGCTTTTTGGTACAAGCGTAAATTCTCCGGAAGAAATCGTCGCTATCGTCCCGCCGATGATGGTGCCGCGATGATGCGCCCAGCGACGTTCAAGCCGGTGCTCAAGCCGAACGGTAGGTTTGTCGAACACAATGCGTGCATCGATGGTAGTCCCATGCGCCGGA
Source organism: bacterium (assembly GCA_021778295.1). GTDB lineage: Bacteria > Patescibacteriota > Minisyncoccia > Phycocordibacterales > Phycocordibacteraceae > C7867-001. The sequence continues at coordinate 683 of JAJYCP010000007.1, read as the reverse complement.
CCGATGACGGCAATCGGATCGCCGACTGCCACCGTGGCGAGCGGGATGGCAGTGCCTGCCTTCATGATCCTCGCATTCTGTACGTCAACCGTATAGGTCGTACCGCCTTTTGTAGCGAGCGTGATGGAAGAATCGGCCACCGCCGATACCGTTCCAAGATGCTCAAACTTCAAACGGCGATGAGTTGCCGAGGAGACATGCGTCGGCGAATCCGGTGCCGCAAACACGTAGGAGGGGAGTACCCCGGCGGCCGCGAGCGCGACCCCCGCAGCGCCGATGACAATAATTTTTCGTGCTTGTGATGCCATAAGTGTGTGGATATAACGGATAAATGCGCCAGGCATTCATTAGTACGCGCGGTATTCGAATTTGTTGCGCTTGGAACGGTCTGTAGTTGGCACGTCTTGGTGCGCCTACCTGGGCTCGAACCAGGGACCGTCTCCTTAAGAGGGAGCTGCTCTACCAACTGAGCTATAGGCGCGAGTGAAGACAAGAAACAAACGTCCTCGTTCGGATTATTGCTCCGAACGAGCCGCCTACATCAAGTCTTCGAAGATATAGGCGCGTTAGGAAAAATATAGCAGACCATAGTATTGTTTCAACATGCTGGGGTGGCGAAACTGGTAGACGCACCAGACTTAGGATCTGGCCCCTCACGGGATGAGAGTTCGAGTCTCTCCCCC
>JAJYCP010000018.1 GCA_021778295.1 bacterium | reverse complement strand
GCCTACGGCAATCAGGCGGTCGGAAATGTCATTCCGGCAAACTCCACGCTCGTCTTTACGGTGGAACTCCTGAAGGTGCAAGCGCCAAAGCCTTAGCGCAAAAATAAAAACCAAAATAAAAAATGGGCGCGAACTGCTTTGCAGTTCGCGCCCATAGCGTCAGCGTCTCATCAGTAGGGACTTTTCATCAAGATTCGCACCCGATACTCGGGGAAGAGTCCGAAAACTTCTCGCCCGCAACTTTCGAACGTGTACGTTTGCCCACCCAAGGAAACGATGCCGTTGGCGAGGCCGCCCAAGCCGGTCGCATACCCGCTGTAGCGGGCATATTGGCTGAAGACAGCATGCGGGAACGCTTGTGACCCGACGCCACCGCCGATGTAACCGGCGATGCCGTAGAGCGCACCGTTTGCAAACACTGATACCACGTCGTTCGGCCGCACGGTTCCGGTATAGAGGCGACAGGCTTTTTCGGCAGCAGCGACGGCCGCCAGTTGTTCGGCACTCACGCTACCTTTCACGATGAAGTTGAGCGCCAATTTATCTTTTGCCAACATCCAATCCGGAACGGACTGATTGTGGGCCACGATCGTCGCCTGTCCGCCATCCGGCATTTGAAGCGGAATTTCGCGAATCCCGCCGGGACTGGCGCATGCGCCAAGCAGAAGTGCGGCCGCCAAAATGACGAGCCGGTGCAGTGTCGTTCTCATAAAAAGAACTCCTCATTTCGGGGCCGGCTCGGGTTCGAGCCGGAGAAACCCCACCGGATACAAAAATACACGTATATTTGTATTTGTCAAATATCGCAGCGGTACGCTAGTGTGATGAATAATGAATGCGATTTCTTTCGCTCTGGAGACGCGCGCGCCGCGAAGCGCCGCTCGCGCCGGTACGCTCACCACGCGCCATGGCGTCATACGCACGCCCGCTTTCGTGCCGGTTGCTACCAAGGCGAACGTGAAAGGCATTCTGCCGGAGGCGCTCGCCGCGCTCGGCGCCCAAGTCGTTCTCGCGAATACCTACCACCTCTACTTGCATCCAGGCGAGAAAATCGTGCAGGAAGCGGGCGGGCTGGGGGCATTCATGAATTGGCAGGGTCCCACGATAACCGATTCGGGCGGCTTCCAAGTGTTTTCGCTTGGCGCCGCGTTTGGCAAGACGATCTCGAAGTTCGTAAAAAAAGATGCGCCGCAGGAGGAAACGCTTGCTGTGTATGATGAAAACGTTGCGAGCCAACACGGAGCCCTCGCAGTCATCGATGATGAAGGCGTTTCTTTCACCTCGCACCTTGACGGTTCGCTCCACCGCTTTACGCCGGAGCGCTCGGTGGAGATCCAGCATTCCCTCGGCGCGGACATTTTCTTTGCCTTTGACGAGTGCACGTCGCCGAGCGAGCCCTATGACTACCAGAAGGAGGCGATGGAACGCACGCATCGCTGGGCCGAGCGCTCGCTCAAAGCGCACCGGCACAATCTTGAAGCGAATAAAAAACAGGCGCTCTTCGGTATCGTGCAGGGCGGCCGGCACGAGGATTTACGCCGCGAGTCCGCGCGGGAAATTTCCTCACTCGGTTTTGACGGCATCGGCATCGGCGGCTCCTTCAGCAAGGAAGACATGCGCGGCGCCCTTGGCGCCGCGGTAACGGAACTCCCGCCAGAGCTCCCGCGCCACTTTCTCGGCATCGGCGAGCCGAGCGACATCTTGGAAGGCATCGCGCAGGGCATGGACCTTTTTGATTGTGTTGCGGCGACACGGCTCGGCCGGCACGGGACCATCTACACTCCCCGCGGGGTACTGCATCTGAAGAATGAACGATACAAAAACGATTTCACACCGCTCAATCCCGCATCGGCACCGGGTGTCCTCACGTCGGGATTCACGCGCGCATACGTAGCGCACCTTCTGCGTTCCGGTGAGATGCTCGGCGCCGTCATCGCTTCAATGCATAACGTCGGCTTCATTCTCAAGCTCGTTTCCGGGGCGCGCCAAGCCATCGTCGATGGACGATTCGACGAATATCGTGCAGACTTCATACGCGAATACACCAATGGCTAATTTCAAACTGCATACCCCATGGGCGCCTGAGGGCGATCAGCCCGCGGCCATTACCGCGCTTACGCGCGGCTTGAAAGAGGGCCTGCGCCACCAGACATTGCTCGGGGTTACCGGAAGCGGGAAGACCTTTACCGTTGCAAACGTCATCGCGGACTTCGACAAACCGACGCTCGTCCTCGCGCACAACAAGACGCTCGCGGCACAGCTCGCGCAAGAATACAAAGAATTCTTTCCGGAAAATGCCGTGCACTACTTCGTCTCCTACTACGATTACTACCAGCCGGAGGCGTATATCGCGCACTCGGACACCTATATCGAGAAAGAGGCGATGATAAACGCCGAGATAGACCGCTTGCGCCATGCCGCAACGCAGGCTCTTTTGACCCGCAACGACGTCATCATCGTCGCTTCGGTCTCCGCCATCTACGGTCTCGGTTCACCCGAGGAGTATGAAAAAGTGCATGTAAAAATTTCAGTCGGCGCACGCGAGAATCGCGCGGCGCTCATCAGAAAGCTCGTGGGTATTTACTTCGAACGCACGAATGCGGACCTCTCTCCGGGACAGTTACGCGCCGTCGGAAACTCGCTTGAATTCATGCCGGTGAATGAACGCGTCATGTATCGTGTCGCGTTTGAGGAAGACACGGTGGCCCGCCTCGACCAGCTTGATCCGGTCTCACGCGCGAAAATAGCAGAACCCGATTCCGTGTTCGTCTTTCCGGCGAAACACTTCGTCACAAGCGAAGAGGAACGAACGCGGGCGCTCGAAGACATCAAGCTCGAGCTCGAAGAACAGCTTGCGAAGTTCAAACGAGAAGAGAAGCCGCTTGAAGCCGAGCGGCTCAAGCGCCGTACGCTTCATGACATCGCGCTCATACGCGAGCTCGGTTACACGAGCGGTATCGAAAACTATTCCCGTCATTTCGACGGCAGGAAACCCGGGGAGCCGCCCCACACGCTTCTTTCATACTTCCCGCACAAAAAAGACGGCTCGGCGAATTTTCTCACCATCATCGACGAGTCGCACGTTACTGTCTCGCAAATAGCTGGCATGTATGCGGGCGATAGATCCCGCAAAGACAATCTCGTCGAGTACGGTTTCCGCCTTCCTTCCGCGCGCGACAATCGCCCGCTCATGTTTGAAGAATTTGAACAGCGCACCGGACCGGTCATATACACCAGCGCGACACCGGGGAACTACGAACGCGAGCACTCCGAACAAGTCGTCGAGCAAATCATCCGTCCGACCGGTCTCGTCGACCCCGAGCTTGTCGTGCGTGCGATCATCGAAACGGGGAAGTACCCGGGCCAAATCGTGGACTTCATCAACGAGGCGGAAACAGTTATCGCGCGCGGCGGCCGCGCGCTCGCGACCACGCTCACCAAACAGATGGCGGAAGACCTCGCCGCGTTCCTCCGGGAGCGCGGCATGAAAGCGGAGTACCTCCATTCGGATGTGAAAACGATCGATCGTATCGATATCCTCACCAATTTCCGCAAAGGCGTCTTCGACATCCTCGTCGGCGTGAATCTTCTGCGGGAAGGGCTCGACTTGCCTGAAGTGGAACTGGTCGGCATTCTCGACGCCGATAAAGAGGGATTCCTCCGCAGCGAGACCTCACTCATCCAGACCATCGGTCGCGCCGCAAGAAACGTTCTCGGCCGCGTCATTCTCTACGCCGACGTGATGACGGGTTCTCTCGAGCGGGCAATCTCGGAAACGAATCGTCGGCGCCTGCTGCAGCTCGCGTATAACGAAAAGCATGGGATTACTCCTACGACCATCAAGAAAGAGATACATGATATCGCCGCGTCAATGCGCACGGAGCATGAACGAACTATCGATGAGCTTCTGGTCCTCGACACGCTTGCATACAAAGACGACCCCGCCGCATTTATAAAGCGCAAACGCAGCGAGATGGCGGAAGCCGTTGAACAGCTCGATTTCGAGACCGCCGCGCTCATCCGGGACGAAATCTACTCTCTGGAAGGGAACGGGCCGAAGAAAAAGAAACCTCGCAAACGTAAAGCATTGAGCGGGTCCTAACAAAAGGTTATCCACCCCCACTTCGCACATGCAGGCCCTTTAGCGCGTTACACTTAGTCTATCCTTTATGCATACTTTCAAGCGCTCGCAGTACGGAATGATGTTAGCACTACCGTTCCTCTTATTGCTTGCCGCCCCCGCCCCCGCCCTCGCGCAAGCCTCCACCCCAATAAATATTGGGCTCAAGGCTATTTCTTCTGATGGAAAGCACGGCTGTACCGGGGCTGGCGTCGACTCTGCAAGCTGTTTTGCAACAGTCTACTGGACGTCGGGATTTTACGATGGATCCGGTAGCGCGACTGGTACCTTCGTATCTGGCGGGGTTACTCAGACGGCAACGTGTTCTACTTCTAACGTCAATAGCAATGGCTACGCCAACTGCACATCCTCTCCGATCTCAATTGGCGGAAATTCTTGCACAGTGTCTTTCGAGGGGGTAGCGGCTTTTCCGGCGGGTGCTGAAAACGGCAGTATTCACGGCTCCGCCTCTTGCGTTCCCATCACCGGCACCATCAGCGCCTCCCCGAACCCCTGCACCATCTCTGCAGGAGCAAGCACCTGCTCCTCCACCATCTCCTGGAGCACCGCCAACACTCCGAGCGCCACTGTCACGATCAATAACGGTGCACAAACATTCGCCGGCGGCACAAGCGGCAGCCAGGCTGCCCCCTGGATCCCCAACGGCTCCGTCCTCTTCACCCTCAACGACAGCAACGGCAATCCCCTCAGCACCGTGAACGTCACCGGAGCATGCGCCTCCGGCACCACCTGGAACGGAAGCGTCTGCGCCACTCCCGCCCCCACCGCCACTCTCACCGCCTCCCCGAACCCCGTGGCATACGACGGCCGCTCCACCCTCACCTGGTCCTCCACCAATGCCACCTCCTGCACGGCAGGCGGCCCCTGGTCTAACTCCAACACCCTCT
>JAJYCP010000006.1 GCA_021778295.1 bacterium | reverse complement strand
GCAAGCGAGACCGGACAAGCGCTCGATCTCTTGCTTGCGGAATCGACCTCGACCGCTATCGCAAATTTCGCGCCGCAGATGCCTCCGCTCGAGTCAGTGTTAACTGCTGCTTTGCCCTAAAACCCATTTCAAAACTCTGTGGCGACGCGAGAGGTATGCGGCAGAAAGAGGCTTACGGAGCGCGCGACCACACGTTTCTTACGAGCGGAGCGAGTTAGAAACGTGGAAGTACTCTCTGTGGTAACGGCGCGAGTACGAGCCGCTTTTTCAGCAGAAAAAGACGGCGTACTCCTTTCTGTCGCATACCCGAGCGGGGGTTTGAGGTGGGTTTAGTCATCCTTCGCCGTATCGCGATCTTCTTCCTTATCGGCGACCGTTTCGTCTGAAGCGGGAAGCTCGCTCAACTCTTCCTCGGCGGGGAGCTCAGTCTTCTCCGCCGGCGCGTCGGCAATGACTTCCGCGCTTTCGGTGGGCATGACACCCGCCGCTTCGGCGGGATTCTCAGCTGCGATCGCGGCCGATTCGCCATCGGATTCGGCAATCTCATTGCCATCTACCGACACGATATCGATATTCCAGCCGGTAAGCTTTGCGGCCAAACGGACATTCTGGCCGCCACGGCCGATGGCAAGTGACTGCTCATCGCCGGCGACGGTGACCGTCGCGCGATGCGTGCTCTCGTCAAGCACGACATCGATCGGCGTTGCGGGAGAGAGCGATTCTTTCACGAATTCCTTCGCGTCCTCGCTCCATTCGATGATATCAATGCGCTCGCCGCCGAGCTCGCTCATCACGGTTGAGACGCGTACACCTCTTTGCCCGACCAGAGAACCGACCGGATCCACGTGCGGATCAAGAGACACGAGCGCTATCTTCGTGCGGCTGCCCGGCTCCCGCGCGAGCGCTTTCACTTCGATTGATCCCGCCGCGAGTTCCGGCGCTTCGAGTTCGAAAAGTTTCACGACGAATTTCGGATGCGCGCGAGAGAGCCGCAGATACACGCCGCGGAAACCTTCGTCAACCGCATACAGGTACGCGCGAATGCGTTCACCCATGCGGTACCGCTCGCCCGGAATTTGCTCTTCGTAAGGAATGATGCCGGTCGTACGCCCGAGATCGACGAAAATCGCGCCGCGCTCCATACGCTGTACGATACCGCTGACAATCTTGCCTTTCTTTTCGCCGAACTCTTCCATCATTGAAAGTTTCTCGGCCTCGCGCACCTTCTGGATGACCACCTGTTTTGCGGTCTGCGCCGCGATACGACCGAAGTCGTCCTGCGATTCAAGCGGAAATACGATTTCCTCACCCAAAGCGGCGCCGCGCTTCATGCGTTTCGCATCGGCGAGCAGTATGTGTTTCTCGGGGTCAAAACGCGGCAATTCGCCCTCCGCAAGCTGCTCCTCTTCCGGATAAAATGCATGCGCATGTTTCTCGTGCTCTTCGACTTCGGTCGGGAAGCGTACCGTAGTGTCATCCACAACGGTTTTCATCTGCTCGAAAGAGACCGTGCCCGTATCGAGATCAAGTTTTGCCCGTACGACCTGTCCGCGCTTGCCGTATTCGCGCTTGTAGGCGGTTGCCATGGCGCTTTCAATGGCGTCAATCATCGTTACACGGCTGATGCCGCGATCCTCGAACTCCCCGAGCACTGCATTGATGGTTTTCAAATCAATCATATGGAATATGTATGTCTAGCTAATGTTCCCAGTCTAACAAAAATGTCCGCGCACGGACATTTCAGATGCCCGTACGATACCAGATACGCCCTTCCGAGTCAATGCTCTGTGAAATACGCGCCCAGAGGCCGGCAATGCACGCTATACTTTCAGGTATCATGCACGTTTCAGAAGGAGAGTTGAAAGAATTTATCACCGACTCCGGCCTTGTCGCCAAGAAGGAAGTCGATGCCGCCGCCGAGGAAGCGAAGAAGCGAGGGCAATCGGTCGGTAATCTGCTCGTCGCGCGCGGGTCTCTTACCGAGGACGCCCTGCGGCGCATCCAGGCGTATGTGCTCGGCATACCTTTCGTAAATTTGAAAGACCATCATATTCCCGTAGAAGTTCTCGCGCTTATTCCGGAGCCAATCGCACGCACGCACAATATTATCGCCTTTAAAAAAGAGGGGAATGAGCTTGAAGTCGCGATGCTTGACGTTGATGATCTCGCTTCAATCGAAGCGATGCGCAAGAAAACGGGTCTTAAGATACTCCCGCGACTGACTGATACCGAGAGCATCAAGCATGCGCTGTTGGAATACCAGAAGTCGCTGAAGGATGAATTCGGGGACATTATTTCGACTGAAACGGAGAAAATCCGCGTCGTTGCGGAAAATGACAAGGATCTTTCAAGCGATGACCTTAAAAAGATGGCCGAGGACCTGCCGATCGTGCGCATCGTCGATACGTTGTTGCGGCACGCCATCGTGCAAGGCGCCTCCGATGTGCATATCGAACCGATGGAAGACGAGGTGCTCGTCCGTTACCGCATCGACGGCATACTCCATGACGCGATGACGCTGCCAAAAGTCGCCGCCGCAGGCATCGCGGCGCGCATCAAGGTGCTGTCAAATCTGAAACTCGACGAAAAGCGCCTTCCTCAGGACGGCCGTTTTAAAATGGAAACCGAGGCCGATAGGGTCTCGTTTCGCGTTTCGATACTGCCTACGTTCTTCGGCGAGAAAATCGTGATGCGGCTTTTGCGCGAAACGGGTGAAGGCTTCACGCTTGAAGTACTCGGACTCCACGGCGAAAACATGGAGCGCATACACCATGCACTCAAGCAGACAACCGGCATCATCCTCATTTCGGGACCGACCGGTTCCGGAAAAACGACGACGCTCTACACCATGCTTGATATTCTGAACAGACCGGATGTGAATATCTCGACCATTGAGGACCCGATCGAATATCAGATGAAGCGGGTTAATCAGACGCAGGTAAATCCGCAGATAGGATTCACCTTCGCGAACGGGTTGCGGGCGCTTGTGCGCCAGGATCCCAATATCATCATGATCGGCGAGATCCGCGACGGCGAAACGGCTTCGCTCGCGATCAATGCCGCGCTCACCGGCCACCTTGTGCTCTCGACCATTCACACAAACAGTGCTGCGGGTGCCATCCCGCGGCTCATCGATATGGGCGTTGAGCCGTTCCTCCTCGTTTCTACCATCCGCGTCATTGTCGGTCAGCGGCTCGTGCGGAAACTCTGCGAAAGCAAAGAATCGTATGCGGTCGATAAGGCCATGCGCGCGAAGATCGCGAGCGAGACGGAATTCGATGTCGCGCTCAAAACACTCCGTGATGAAAAGCTCGTGAAGGAGAACACCCGTCTTGACGATCTCTCTTTCTACCGCCCGGTTGCCTCGCCTGAATGCGAAGAGGGATACAAAAGCCGCATCGGTATCCATGAAGTTCTCGCCGTCTCGCCCGCTATTCGCGAAATCATGCTTCATTCGAGCACGAGCGAAGCCATCGAGACGCAGGCAAAAAAGGAGGGTATGCTCACTATGCTTGAGGACGGCCTCTACAAGGCCGCGCGCGGCATTACGAGTCTCGAAGAAGTACTGCGTGCCATAAGCGAATAACATGAAATTCCGCGCAACGATACGAAAAGAGGGCGCTCCGGATCAGGTAAGCATCATTGAAGCGCCGTCGCGTTTCGCGGTATACGACCAGGTGCAGAAAGACGGCGGGTTTGTCGTCGAGCTTGCGGAGGGGGAGAGAAAATTAAAACTCCCGTCGTGGTTTTCCATCTCTATGGGCACCGGCGTAAAACATGCCGAAATAATCCGTATGGCGAAAAATCTTTCCGCGATGCTTTCCGCCGGCCTCTCCCTCTCGCGCGCGCTCTCGGTTATCGAACGGCAGTCGGGAAACAAAAACTTGAAAGCGATCCTGACGGGACTCTCGGAATCGGTTAAAAAGGGCTCCTCATTTCACGAGGCATTGGCCGCGTATCCCCATGTGTTTCCAGAATTATTCGTCGCGATGGCACGCGCGGGAGAAGAATCCGGTTCTCTTTCCGATGCGCTTACCGTCGTCGCTCTCCAGATGGAGCGTTCTGAACAACTGGTGAGCAAGATACGCGGTGCGATGATCTATCCGGCAATCGTCATAACGGCAATCGTCATTGTCGGTATCCTCATGCTCATCTACGTCGTACCGACCCTAACGAAAACTTTCACCGAACTTGGCGTGCAGGTGCCGCTTGCTACACGCATCATAGTCGCTCTGTCGAACTTCCTTGTGGGGAACATTGTGCTGGTGCTCGCCGCGCTTGTCGCGCTTGTCGTCGGCGGTACCGCTTTCATACGCTCGCGGCGGGGGAATAGGACGGTGCTCTTCCTGGCGCTTCATCTGCCAGTCATAGCAGAACTCGTACGCGAAACTTATACGGCGCGCGCCGCTCGAACACTTTCATCATTGCTCTCTTCCGGCGTACCGGTGCTTGATGCGCTTGCTATAACGAAAGATGTCGTACACGCGGAAGTGTTCGCGCACGTAGTGGCGGAAGCGGAAGCGCGCGTCAAAAAAGGCGAACTTCTTTCGACCGCCTTCTCCGAACACACAAAGCTCTATCCTATCTTGATGAGCGAGATGCTTTCGGTGGGGGAGGAGACCGGCAAGGTCGCTCTGATGTTGAAACAAATCGCTGAATTTTACGAGGCCGATGTCAGCGAGAAGACCAAAGATCTGTCGACCATCATTGAGCCGGTTCTTATGCTCCTTATCGGCACTGTTGTCGGAATTTTCGCCGTCGCAATGATCGCGCCGATTTATTCGCTCTCATCAGCATTTTAATGACCCCTGTGCACCGAGGATTCGGCCTTATCGATGTCATCGTCGGTATCGCGCTCATGCTCATCTTGTTTCTCGCGCTTTTCGGAGTTCTGCGGGCATCGCTCATGCTCTCGACGTACGCGAAAGCGAAAGCGGCCGCAGTCGAGCTCGCAAGCACACAGATGGAATATTTGCGCGGTCTTTCCTACGATTCTATCGGTACGGTGGGGGGCATACCGGCGGGAACGGTGCCTCAAACGGCGACATCGACGGTCGATGGTGTGACGTATGTGACGCATACCTTTATCGAATACTATGACGATCCAGCCGACGGTCTTGGAGTAAATGACACCAACGGCATTACGACCGATTACAAAATCGGGGAAGTAACCGTCTCGTATTCCATCGGCGGACTTATGAAATCGGTCGTACTGGTATCGAACTTCGCGCCGCCGGGTATCGAATCAAACACGAGCGGCGGTACGCTTTCTCTGCACGTTGTGAACGCCAGCGGCGTTGGCGTAAGCGGCGCGAGTGTACAAATCGTCAATGCCTCGACTTCTCCTACGATCAACTTCACCACGTTCACCAACACGAATGGCTTCGTCACCATCGGCGGCGCCGCAACGTCTTCTGAATACCAGATATATGTATCGCGCGCGGGGTATTCGAGTGCGCAGACGTACGCGCGTACGAGCCAGAACGTGAATCCGAATCCGGGCTACCTCACCGTCATAATGGACCAGACGACGAGTGCGACATTTGCTATCGATCTGCTTGCCTCGCTCACGCTCTCAACCTTTTCACCGGCGGCAACGACCGCCTTCAGCGATACCTTTGCCGACACGTCCAATTTGTCAGGAGAGACGAACACGCAAGTTACGGGCGGCGCGCTTGTGCTTACCAGCCAGTCGCTTGCCGGATCGGCGCTTTCGATACCGATTGCGCCGAACGGACTTGATGGTTGGGGCATCCTCTCGGCCGATATCTCGACCCCCTCTGGCACGTCGGTGCTCGTTCGTGTCGCAGATGCTGCGGGCAATCCGCTTCCCGATACCGTACTCCCGGGCAATGGCGATGGGTTTTCAACGTTCCCGGTGTCGCTTACCGGCATTGCCACGTCAAGCTACCCGGAGCTGACGCTCCTCGCCTCACTCACGAGCAACTCAACGACCACGACACCCTCACTCCTTGATTGGTCGCTCTCGCACACTACAGGTCCGCTTCCACTCCCGAATATCGCCTTTACACTGACGGGCACAAAGACTATCGGTACCGACGCAAGCAGCACACCAATCTATAAAACAGTCGTGAACGACAGCACGGGCGCGACAGGGCAGAAAACCGAATCGCTCGAATGGGATGCGTATACGCTCACGCTCGGCGCGCCGCTTATTGCAAGCTGTCCGAGCGCGCCGTATCAGCTTGCACCCGCCGCAGCGACAAGTACCGCGCTTATTGTCGGAGTGCCCTCGACCAATACGCTTCCGATTTTGGTCGAAAATACTGCCAGTAGCTCCATCAATAATGCCAACGTGATACTTACGACAAACGGTTATGCGGCAACCATTCCGACTTCCCCGTGCGGTCTTGCTTACTTCAATGGTCTTGCTGCCGGCACGTACACAGCAACGGTATCCGCTCCGGGCTATGCGACAACGACAATCCCCGCAATAAATGTCTCCGGGCAAACCGCGACGACCACCGTAACATTGCTATGATCCGCCGCGGCTTCACTCTGATCGAAACCATTGTCGTCATAGCAATGACCGCACTCATTATGGTCACACTTGGCACGCTCCTCGCTTATTTCTATAAAACAAATGCCTATACGCTTCAACAATCCATCGCTGTGGGGCAGGCGCGGCTCGGTGTTGAGGATGCGATGAAATATCTGCGCGAAGCGTCCTATGGGGACGATGGATCGTACCCTATCGAGAGCGTCGCAACTTCATCCATTACTTTCTATGCAAACATAAGTAACGCGAGCCCTTCCATCGCACGCGTAACCTACACGCTCCAACAAGGCACGTTGTACCGGGTGGTCGAAGCTTCCGCAGGGAATCCGCCCTCCTATGTCGGCGCGCCTTCGGCGACAACGACCATAGCGACCTCAGTCGTCAATGACGCCACGACGCCCGTCTTCCGCTATTTTGACAACACCGGTACCGAGCTCACTATGCCGGTAAATATATCGAAGATAGCATCGATTGAGACGACGGTTGTCGTCGACGTGAATGTGAACCGGGCACCGGTCGCCTTTACGCTCTCCGGCGCCGCAACGCTGCGTAATCTCAAGAACCAATTATGAAAAATCGACTCCGCGGTTCTATCGTGCTCCTCGTGCTCATTTTCGGCGCCATCTTTTTCACGGTACTCGCCGCGCTTTCCGGTTTCGTTCTCGCTCAAAACCATGCGCAAGACATTACCCGCGCGCGCGCGGAGGGTTTCAGCATCGCGGACGCAGGCCTTGAATACTACCGCTGGTTCCTTTCACATTTCCCGGGTAATACGCAGGACGGTACCGGGCACGCCGGTCCGTATGTGACCTCGTACGCCGATCCGCAGGGCGGCACGGCGGGAACGTACTCACTCTCTATAACGGGCAATGTCGCCTGTGGCGTCGTGCAGTCGATCGACGTCACCAGTACCGGCGTGCCAAGCGATGCGCCCGGCATCTCAACGACGCTCTGGGCGCGCTACGCGGAGCCTTCAGTCGCCCGCTACAATATGGTCCTCAATGCGAGCACGTGGTTTGGGGCCGGGCCGATTTACGGACCGGTGCACAGCAATGGCGGTCTTCGCATGGACGGATCTCCGAACGCTCCGGTTACTTCGTCACTCTCCTCCTGGTACTGCGACTATTCTTTCGGTTGTAATCCCGGGCAAACCGTTCCGGGTGTTTTCGGCAGCGGGACGAACCAGGATTTTTGGAGTTATCCGACGCCGCAAGTCGATTTCACCGCCATTGCTTCAAGTTTCTCTTCCTTAAAAACAATAGCTCAGACCTCCGGTCTCTATTTCCCGCGCGTTTCAACGAATCAAAATCCGAATCTTGGTTATCACCTCATCTTCAATGGCGACGGTACCGTAACCGTGAAGCAAGTAACTGCGGTGAATCAAAATCTGTATTCCTATCCGGCTGACGGCTCCGCGAACTGGTTTGTACCCGACTATTCGCTCATTTCAAGCGAAACCACCCTTGGCACCTACACGATTCCTTCGCAATGCGGAGTGATCTTTGTCGAGGACAATGCCTGGATCGAGGGGTCTATTTCCTCCAAAGTGACGGTAGTCGCCGCCGACGTCGCAGATCAGGGCGTTTATCCAAACATCGTCGTGCCCAACAACATAACCTACACCGCCTTCGACGGTTCCGCCGGCCTCACTGCTATCGCGTCGCACGACCTCCTCATCGGTCCGAACACGCCCACGAACCTCACCATGGACGGAATCTTTGTCGCGCAATCAGGCGTATTCGGGCGCAATTTCTATTCGTGCAACAGCTCGTATGCTGATCGATCGGATCTCAATCAATTCGGTACCGTCGTTTCGACCCTGCGTCCCGTTACCGCGTGGCTTGTGGGCGGCTCATGCGCCGGCGGGATATCCGGCTATTCGGGCGGCACACAGGTGTTCGACAGGCAGAACTCGACTAATCCGCCGCCCTTTACGCCCACCACCTCGACGCAATGGCAGTTTGTGGATTGGAAACAGATGTGAGCACCGTAACGCGGCCGCACGGACTGTTATACTCTATACATGCTCATTGTCGCCAACTGGAAAGCGTACGTTGAAGATCTCCCGAAAGCGAAGAAGCTTTTTGCGGTGAGTAAAAGTCACGCGAAAAAAAATGCCAATATTATCGTACTGGCGCCGCCGGCACCGTTTCTCGGAGCGCTTGCGGCGCGGAATACCTCCGCGGTCGCCTTTGCGGCGCAGGACGTGTCCGCGACGGTTGGAGGCGCACAGACCGGCGAAGTGACCGCACAGGCATACGCGGGCATCGGCGCCACTTATGCCATCATCGGGCACTCCGAGCGCCGCTCCGCGGGCGATACGGATGCGCTCGTCGCCGAAAAGCTTGTGCGCGCTCTCTCGCATGGCCTGGTGCCTATTCTCTGCGTCGGCGAGCGCGAGCGCGACAGCGAGGGACGCTATCTCTCTTTTGTGCGGGAAGAGCTCACCGTCGCCCTTGAGGCGCTTGCGCCCAAGGAACGCGAGAAAGTTATCGTCGCTTACGAACCTCTATGGGCGATCGGCAAAACCGCCGCCGATGCCATAGCGGGCAACGACCTCACGGAAATGACGCTCTATATCCGAAAAGTTCTCGCGGAGCTCGTGCCCGGGAAACGCGGCGAGCACTTCCTCGTTCTCTACGGCGGCTCGGTTGAACCGGAGAATGCACGCACTCTTGCGGAGAATTCCGGCATTGACGGTTTTCTTATCGGACATGCCTCGGTCGACGCGCACACATTCGGAGCACTGGTAAAAAATCTCGCTTAGGTATGCGTTCCGTCCGCTCTATTCCCGTATTCGAAAATATTCCGATACTGGTACGAGCGGCGCTTAACGTACCTGTTGAAAACGACCACGTGATGAACGACTATCGTCTCCGTCGCGCCTTATCGACGATTCGCTTCCTCACCGAGCGGGGTGCAAAAGTCATACTCATAAGCCACATCGGAAACAAAGGGACTGAAACGCTCGCGCCCGTTGCACGGGCGCTCGGGACGCTCATACGGGGAGTTTCGTTTTGTCCGGAAACAATCGGCGCCGGGGCGCGCGAGGCGATCCGCGCTATGGCACCGGGCGACATACTCGTGCTCGAGAACTTGCGCCGCAATGCGGGGGAGCAGGCAAACGATCCTGCATTTTCTAGAGAGCTTGCCGCACTCGCCGATGTTTTTGTTGAAGACTCATTCGATACGTGCCACCGGGCGCACGCATCGATAATCGGCGTGCCGAAATTCCTTCCCGCCTATGCAGGGCTCCTGCTTGAGGAAGAGACCGCGGCGCTTCGCGGAGCGTTGCATCCCGCGCATCCCGCGCTCGCAGTTATCGGCGGAGCAAAATTCAAGACGAAAGAAGCGGTACTGACGGCGCTTCTTGCAAGTTATGATCACGTTTTTGTCGGTGGCGCGCTTGCGAATGATTTTTTAAAAGCGGCGGGGAAAGAAGTAGGGAAGTCGCTCGTCTCAGACATCGATCCGGCGCGCGTGAAGGAGCTTCTCGCCAACCCAAAGCTCATAGTACCCGTTGACTCGCTCGTCATACGCGCAGAGGCGTTTGACACCCTCAATGCGCGCGCGGAGGCGCGGATAGTGCCCGTGGAACATGTGGCGAGGGACGAGATTATACTTGATCACGGGCCGGCGACGAGCGCGCTCGTCGCCGCTCTCGCGCGGAAAATGAAAAATATCCTCTGGAACGGGCCGCTCGGAAATTACGAGAACGGATTCATTGATGCAACGGACGCGCTTGCGCGCGCCATCGCCGCATCAGGCGCGCATTCGGTTGTCGGCGGAGGTGATACGGTCGCCTCTATTGAGAACCTCGGGCTTTTACCGCAATTTTCTTTCGTCTCAACCGGCGGCGGCGCCATGCTCGACTTTCTCGCAAAAGGAACGCTCGTCGGTATTGAAGCGCTCGAACTTTATACGAGCGCGTGACGGATATTTTCAGCTATACCCGCCGCACTATTCGCGGGATACTCTTTCTGCGGCCAAAAAGAAAATTCGCTCCGATCGTGGCGCGGAATGATGTGGACGTGCATATGAAAGATGATTTGCCCGGCGGCGGCGCCATGATTTGAATTGATATGCACGCCGTGCGCGCCGACTGCGTCGCGTACTGCGGGCGCGATCTTCCGCACCGTATGCATTATCGCGGCAAGCGATGCGTCATCAATATCGAAAATATTCTGCGCATATTTCTTTGGTACCACCAATGTGTGTCCGGGCACGACCGGTTTCGCGTCAAGAAAAGCAAGCGTATCTTCGTCTTCGTAGACGATGTCCGCAGGGATCTCGCGTCGGATAATTTTCATGAAAATAGTGTCTTCCATCCTGGAAGTATACAATATTTGGTACATGTCCCCGCTTCACGACCCGCCTGATGAAAACGTTCGCGCGAAGCTTGATTCGTACGATGATTTCACTGCAGCGCTTCTTGCACGTCGCGGCATAGAAACAAAAGAAGAAGCCGAACGATTTTTGCATCCTTCCTACGAAAAACATCTCCACGATCCGCTTCTTATGCGCGATATGAAAAAAGCGGCCACGCGGTTTGCGGGCGCGATACGTTCCGGCGAGAGTATTGCCGTCTGGAGCGATTACGACTGCGACGGCATCCCGGGCGGCGTCCTGTTGCATGATTTCCTGAAAAAAGCGGGAGCGCATTTTGAAAATTATATTCCGCACCGCCATGCAGAAGGCTACGGCGTGAATACCGCTGGTGTAGAAAAACTTGCCGAGAAAGGCGTGAAACTCATCGTTACGGTAGATTCCGGTATCACCGACGTTGAGGCCGTCGCGCGGGCAAACGAGCTCGGCATGGAAGTTATCGTGACCGATCACCACCTTCCGGGTGCGACGTTGCCGGAAGCGTTTGCCGTAGTAAACCCGAATGCGCGTGCTGATGAGACGTATCCCTTCCGTGATCTCTGCGGCGCAGGGGTCGCATGGAAACTCGTATGCGCAACGCTCGCCGTCGCGCCGGAACTTCGCGCGCGGATCCCGGACGGATGGGAAAAATGGCTTCTTGACATGGTCGCTCTCGCAACCATCGCCGACATGGTTGCGCTTGTCGGCGAGAACCGCGTGCTTGCGACGTACGGGCTCCTTGTGCTGCGCAAGTCGCCGCGTATCGGCCTCCAAAAACTATGCCGTACGATACGCACTGACCAGCGCACGCTTTCCGAAGACGATATCGGCTTCATGATCGCGCCGCGCGTGAATGCGGCGAGCCGCATGGGCGACGCGCGCGACGCATTTGACCTTCTTACCACTCCGAACGAAGACGATGCCGACATGCTCGCGAAGAAATTGGAAAAGGCGAATCGAGAGCGGAAAGCGCAGGCGGGCGCACTCACGCGCGCGGTGCACACCCGCCTGAAAGAGCGCGGGGAATTGCGCAGCGTCATTGCGCTTGGCGACCCTGCATGGCGGCCGGCGCTTCTCGGTCTTGTCGCAAGCGGCATTGCGGAAGAATACGGACGACCGGTGTTCCTCTGGGGGCGCGAAGGAAACATGAGCATCAAAGGATCAGTGCGCAGTGGCAGTGTCCATGCGCTTGAACTTATGCGCGCAGCGGAAGAAACCTTCGTCGAATTCGGCGGCCACAAAGCCGCAGGCGGTTTCACTGTGCGGGATGACGCGGTGTTCTTTCTTGAGGATCGGCTCGTCGCGGCGTACGCACGCCTGGCTGCAGACGACGTGCCGCGCGATGCATTTTCGATACGCGCCGATGCCGAGATCGCGCCTGAAGAGGCGACGAGCGCGTTTCTGAAAAAAATAGAATCGTTCGCCCCGTTCGGTATGCAAAATCCAAAACCGGTGTTTCTGCTACGCGAGGTCATCACAAGAGAGATTTCACGTTTTGGAAAAGGAGCGGAACATTTGAAATTAAAAATCGATGTGAAAGGAAAAGGGGATATCGATGCGGTCACTTTTTTTGCAAAAGGACCCGTCGCACACGCAGCGGACGCGCTTGGGGCGGGGAGTCGCGCGAATCTGCTTGCGCATCTCGAGCGCGACACATTCTCGCGCGGCGCGCCGGTGCGTCTGCGGCTTCTCGATATCCGCTTGGTATAGTGAGCGTATGCATTTCACCATTCATGCCGACGGTGGTTCGAGAGGGAATCCGGGGCCGGCCGGGGCCGGCGCAATGATCCGTGACGAGTTCGGCAGTTCGGTCGCAAGTGTTTCGCAATTTCTCGGGACGCGCACGAATAATTTTGCGGAATACGAAGCGGTGATTCTTGCTTTCGAGACGCTCGCGAAACTCCTCGGAACGGAAAGGGTGGGCACGGTCAGTGTGACCGTGAAGATGGACAGCGAGCTTGTTGTAAAGCAGATGCGCGGCGAATACAGGGTAAAGCATCCGGTCTTGAAGGGACAGTACGCACGACTCGTTTCGCTTGCAGCAACTTTCAAAAGTGTCTCTTTTTCGCATGTCCCGCGCGCGCAAAATAAAGACGCCGACACCCTCGCGAACGATGCAATGGATCGGGGTGCATGACTTTTTTGCTCTTTGCAGCCGTCGGGCTTGCAAGCGGGGTGTTTCTTCGTTCTCTTTTTACGTTCGGATGGGAACCGATTGCATTCATCCTTTTGCTTGCGGTGCTTTTGGGCGCGGCCGCGTTTGTGAAGCCGCGCCGTGCCTATTCCCTTGGCGCGCTCTGCTGCATTTTTATTGCGCTCGGCATGCTGCGCACGTTCCATACCGACACGCCGTTGCCGGGAATATTTGCGAGCCAGATCCGGCACCGCGTGTCTTACGAGGGAATCGTGGTGAGCGATCCTGATGTGCGCGACGCCAATCAGCGCGTGACAATCCGTATTGAATCAGGCGGGCAGTCGACGAAAGCGCTTGCGGTCGCTCCTCGCTCTCCCGTAGTCGCCGTCGGCGATCGCGTGAAAGTTTCGGGCACGCTTCTTGTGCCGCAACCATTTACGAGCGAGAGCGGCCGCACCTTTCGCTATGACAAATACCTCGCGCGCGAGGGAGTGCGTTTCATCCTCAACTACGCAGTCATTCGCATCGAGTCGAATGCGCCGTGGTACTCGCCGCCCGCCGCGCTTGCGCGCGTGAAGCACGCGTTTCTCGGCGGACTTTCCGCGACACTGCCCGAGCCGTACTCTTCGCTTGCCGGCGGCATCGTCATCGGCGGAAAGACCGGTCTCGGGAAAGATTTGCAAGATGCGTTCACCCGCTCCGGTCTAGTGCAGATCATCGTTCTCTCCGGCTACAACGTGATGATCGTCGCTGAGTGGGTGCTGGCTGCCCTCGCGTTTACGAACCTCCCGCGGCGATGGGGAGCCCTGGCGGCTGTGCTTGCCGTCCTTCTCTTCGTCTTCATTGCCGGCGCATCGGCGACCGCGCTTCGCGCCATGCTCATGGCATTCATCGCGCTCTATGCGCGCGCGACCGGCCGCTCCTACGCGGCCGGTCGCGCGCTTTTGCTCGTTGTATGCCTCATGCTTCTTTGGAATCCGCTCTACCTCGTCTTCGATCCGGGTTTTGATCTTTCGGTGGTGGCGACTGCCGGACTCATCTGGCTCGCCCCTCGTGTTGAAACGCTTCTTTCATTTCTCAAAAACTCTTTTTGGAAAAACGCCATCGCGACAACGCTTGCCGCGCAAATCGCCGTCCTCCCGCTCCTCCTCTACGACATGGGGCTTTTCTCGGTCGTCGCCCTGCCGGCAAACATTCTCGTAGCGCCTGTCGTCCCTCTCGCGATGGGCTTGTCGGCGCTCGCCGGTTTTGCCGGTATGCTATTGGGCACTATTGCGCCATTTGCCGGCATTGCGCTCGCGTTCCCTGCGTACCTCGCAAACGCATACCTCGTGCTCGTCGCGCAAAAAGCCGCGGCGCTTCCGCTGGCGGCTTTTACGCTTCCCGTCTTCCCGTTCTGGCTCGTACTTGTCGCTTACGCCGCACTCGTTTTCATCGCTTCGTCAAAACGCTTCTCGATGACAGACCAGTTGAGGTTGGCGAAAAAGGCGTCGATATAATTTTTCTTTTCTGCCGGGACGTAGTCCACCATGTATGCATGCTCCCAGAGATCGAGCGCGAGGATGACCGGCAACCCCGCAAGCTGGCCGAGCTCGTGATCGTTCACGAAGACGGTGTGGAGCGTGTCTACGCCCGGGTCGCTATAGACGACAACCCAACCGATGCCGCGGCTCCCCGCGACTTCTTTTATATGTTTGATAAAGTCCTCCCCGCTCCCGTATTTCTTTGCTGCCGATGCGGCGAGCGGCGATGCGGGATTCCCGCCTTTCTCGCCTTCAAATTGCGAGAAATAGTATTCGTGCATGCGCATGCCATTGAATTCAAACGCGAAACGGCGGCGAAGTTCCGCGATAAGGTACGCATTCCCTTCGGCGTCTGCTTCTTTGAGCGCATGTATCTTCTCCATGATGAGATTTGCGTGCTTCACATACCCTTCGTAGAGACCGAGATGCACCTTGATCTGTTTCTCCGAAAGCCCGGTAAGGGCGGGGAGATCGAATGTTTTTGTTGAGTAGGTCATAGAGAGAAAATGTACCATATACTTCGCGTATGGTGTACCGCGAGAGTAGGTCTGGGAACACAGTCGTGACACACTCATTGTTTTCCGAAGAGCGCCGGTGGCCCATGCGCTTCTGGCTTCTGGTATGTTTCGTGCTCGTTCTCGGGAACATCGGCGTATATTGGGAAATATTCGTGCCGGCCGTGGTAACCGTGTCCGTGCTCGACGTGGGGAAGAAGGGCCGTGCGGTTTTGGTGCGCGTACCGCGCGGCCGAACGCTTCTTATCGATACCGGGCCGGATGCAAGTATTCTGCGCGCCCTCGGGGAGACGTTGCCGATGTGGCAGAGGAGCATTGATGCCGCCGCTCTTACCGGCGCGGGAACCTCTTTTGCCGGCGGGTTACCGGACGTGGAGAGTCGGTATGCCGTCTCCTCGCGTATGCAGGCAGGCACTCGTAGCACTCCGTACGGCGCGGCGTTTCTGTTTGGCGGCATGCGTATTGAAATCAGCGCACCAGGAACGTTTACCGTCTCTTACGGCGCTACAACACTTTCCATTTCCTCCTCCACGCCTATAGGCGCATATATTTCGGACGGAAAAACAATTACGCAGAACTAGAACCAACTTCAAACCCACGCTCGGGTATGCGACAGAAGGGAGTACGCCGTCTTTTTCTGCTGAAAAAGCGGCTCGCTCTCGCCCCGTCGGGCTCCGAGAGCCTCTTTCTGTCGCATACCCCTCGCGGGGAGGGGTTTGAGATGGGTTCTAACTAAATAGCTCCTGCTTTTTTGAGCGTCGTATACGCACCATTCTTCTTAATGGTCTTCAGACCCTTCATAGAGACATCCACGATGACCGTCTTCCCGAGTTCGCTTACGTAAATGCGGCGTCTTTGGAGATTTGCCTTCCTGCGAACCTTGCCGGTCGGATTGAATTGCGTCGCACGGGTACGGTTTGAGTACCGCCCGCCTATTTGCGTGCTTTTGCCGGTTATCTCGCAGACTCGTGCCATAGTCGCCCTATGGTAGCATGGGATTCTAAACGAGCAATAGTATGGCCATCGCCCTTCCTCTTATCGTTCTTATTCTTTCCATCATCGCGCACGAGGTGGCCCATGGCTACGCAGCCGACTCGCTTGGCGACCCGACCGCGCGTCTCGCCGGCCGCCTTACGCTGAACCCGCTCCCGCATATTGATCTTATGGGTTCGATCATACTTCCCGCACTTCTGGTTTTTACGGGCTCGCCGATACTTTTCGGTTGGGCGAAACCGGTGCCCTACAATCCCTATAACCTCAGGAATAAGCGCTGGGGAGAAGCAATTGTTGCCGTCGCAGGGTCGGCAACGAACATTCTGCTTGCGATTATTTTCGCGCTCGTCGTACGTTTCGGCGCATCGTTCGGATTTGATGCGACGGCGCTCTCCTTGGCCGCGCTTATCGCATTCATCAATCTCTTTCTCGGTTTTTTCAACCTCATTCCATTTCCTCCCTTAGACGGCTTTACGGCGCTCCGCGCGGCGCTGCCGTGGCATCTCTCCTCCGGTATGGGACGGTTTGAGAACAGAATCCGCGCGATGGGCACGCTTTCGCTCATTCTTTTTCTCCTTATCTTCTCCTTTATCTTTGTCGGGCCGTTCTTTAATTTTGTCTCCTGGATTTTTGGACTCCTCGTTGGCAAGGGTATATAGTGGCGCTATGGACTTCAATAAAATCCCTAAACAGTTTTGCGAGAATGTCGTTGCGGGGCACTCGCAAGAGAATTTCGTGGTGATTATGAGCGTCGGCGAGACTGCGCATGCGTATGCGTTAACGCCGCCTCATATGAAGCGTCTTGTGCAGAGTCTCTCGCATCAAGTGGCGGAATATGAAAAAAAATTCGGCGTTATCGACGCAAAGTGGTCACCCGGCATCGAAAGCCCCATACAATCCAAAGACATCACCGGAAGCGGCGAGTAATGTGGACACGCCGACCGTTCTCATCATTATCGGGATAACGGGCGACCTTTCGAAACGTAAATTGCTGCCCGCTATCGGCGACATGGCCGCCGCCGGCGTTTTACCGAAACAATTCCGCATCATAGGAATTACGCGGCAACACACGGTTACTCTATCGAGCGTTCTTGAGGGAGTCAGAAATGCCGAACTCATACGGGAGAACATGACGGTGTTCCCGATGTCGCTTGCGGACGCCGCGGACTACGAGCGTTTGCGTTCGCACCTGCATGTGATTTCTCAGCCGTGGGGCGAGGATGCACAACTCTTGTGGTATCTCGCAGTCCCGCCCACAACCGCGTGGCCTATCATCGAACAACTCGGGCGTTCAGGACTTTCCCGCCTGCAAAATACAAAACTGCTCCTTGAAAAACCGTTCGGGATCGACCGCGCAAGCGCTGAAGAACTTATCGCGCATGTCGAACGTTCGTTTACGACGCAACAGGTGTATCGCATCGATCACTATCTCGCCAAAGAGACGGTGCAAAACATCGTTGTCTTCCGCCAAGACAATTCGCTTTTTGAACGGACATGGAATCGAGATGCCATTGAGCGCATCGATATTCTTGCGAGCGAAACGATCGGTATCGAGGGTCGCGTCGCTTTTTACGAACAAACCGGCGCCCTGCGCGACTTGGTACAAAGTCATTTGCTGCAGCTTGCGGCGCTTACTCTCATGACGCTGCCGCCGGACGGGAAGCTCGAACGCATTCCGGAAGCGCGCCGTGCGCTTCTCGGAACGCTCACTGTGGACCTTGGAAGCATCAAACGCGGACAATATGCGGATTATCGCAGGACGGTCGCCAATCCGGCTTCCATGGTTGAGACATTCGTCTCACTTACTCTTTTTTCCACGGATACCCGCTGGCAGGGCGTGCCGATTACCCTCACCACCGGCAAAGCATTGTCGGAAAAGAAAACGGATATTGTCGTTACGTATCGCCACAATGGCGCACCGCAGCAAAATCGGCTTACGCTCAGGCTCCAGCCAAATGAAGGCGTTGAACTGTGTTTTTTCGCCAAACGCCCTGGCTACGACCGCACGATTGAGCGCGTACCGCTCGCATTTACCTATGCGGATCATTTCGACGCGCTTCCTGATGCGTATGGTCGCGTCGTCCTCGACGCTTTGCGCGGCGACCATACGCTCTTCGCCTCAAGCGGGGAAGTGCTTGAATCGTGGCGCATCGTTGATGCGGTCCGAAAATCCTGGGAGTTGAACGCTGATACGCTCATGGTGTACCCGCGAGGCGCAGCACCGGAACAAGTGCTCAGGAAGAATCCTCGGGATTAACGTGCCGAGGATTAAGCGCGCGTACCCGACAATACGCCGCTTCGGCATACTCGGCAGCATGCCGATGCGGCAGCTGCTATACTGTATGAGATGGAATATCAAGTGCCGCAGTTTATCGATGTCGAGGACAAGATAATCGGGCCTTTGACTCTTAAACAATTCATATACGTCGCTGGCGCGGGCGGCATATGCGTTGTCCTCTTCGTCTATCTGCCGATAGTGTTTGCGCTTCTCGTTTCGGCGCCGGTAGTGGCGCTCGCGGTGGCGCTCTCGTTCTATAAAATGAACGGGAAGCCTTTCATTGAAGTGCTTGAGGCCGGATTCAATTACTATACGAGTGGGAAACTTTTCCTTTGGAAACACGCCGAACCGAAGGCGGCAGAAAAAAACGCCGCGGCCGTCGCGGCGGCGGCGGCGGATGCGGCCGCCCGCGCGCCGCGCGGCACTCAGAAACTCACGCGCGGCAAACTCTCTGAACTTGCATGGTCGCTTGATGTAAAATCAATGGACGGCAGTCGCCGCAATGTAGAATCCTAACCATGGCAACCTCTGTCCCAGGCGCAACGCAGCAATTCGTCCCGATTAAAGAAATTCGGAATGGTGTGATTGTCCTCAAAGATGGCAGTTATCGTGGCATACTCATCTGTTCATCAATAAATTTCGGACTGAAATCCGCCGAGGAGCAGCACGCGATCACTCTCGGTTTCCAAAATTTCCTTAACATGCTCGATTTCTCGATTCAAATCGTAGTAAATTCGCGCAAGATGGATCTGCGGCCCTATCTCGCACTGCTCGCCGATAAGATGCCGGAACAGAAAACCGAGCTTTTGCGCATTCAGCTCCATGAGTATATCGAGTTTGTCCGCTCGTTTGCCGATCAGGCGAATATCATGACGAAATCATTTTATGTCGTCGTGTCGTATGCGCCGCATGTTTCTACGGCGGGCGCCGTCGGCTTTTTGCGGCGCACTGGCGCGCACGCGAAAGACGCCGTCGCTGAAACTTCTTTCGAGGAGGACCGCGCGCAACTGGAGCAGCGGCTTGCGCTCGTCGCCAGCGGACTTTCCGGTACGGGTGTGCGCGCAGTTTCTCTCGGTACCGAAGAGATCATCGAGCTCCTGTATCGCTCGTTCAATCCGGGAGAACTCGAGAATCCTATCCGCCTCGATAATTAGATTCCCATGTCACTTCTGAACTTTCTAAACCGCAAAAAAGAGGAGGCGCCGGCCATAGTACCGGTCTTGCCACGAGACATTTACCGGCAAGGTTCTTTGAATCTCATTGACACCATCGCCCCGACCGCGCTCAAGATCGGTTCGCGCGAGCTTGAGCTCGGAGAAAAATTCGTCCGAGCTTTTTATACCGTTTCCTATCCGCGATTTCTTTCCGACAGCTGGTTTTCGCCGGTCATCAATCTCGACAAGGTGCTTGACGTATCTATATTCATCCACCCCATAGAGACGGCCCAGGCGCTTCGCGGATTCCAGAAAAAAGTCGCCGAGGTGCAGAGCCAGATAAGCGAACGTGAAGCGAGGGGGCTCGTGCGCGACCCCTTGCTCGATACCGCGTACCAGGATCTCGAGAGTTTGCGGGATAATCTCCAGCAAGCGCAGGAGAAACTTTTCGATGTCGGTCTGTATCTTACGCTCTATGGCGACTCCAAGGAAGAAATCAATAAGACCGAGGGCGATATTCGCGGCATTCTTGACGCGAAGCTTGTCTACACCAAGCCGGCGCTCTTCCAGCAGGAACAGGGGTTCCGTTCCTGTCTGCCGCTTGGCAGCGACGAGCTTCTCGTCAATTCAAAACTGAACTCTTCGCCGCTTTCTTCGATCTTTCCTTTTATTTCCTTCGACCTCACAAGCGACCGCGGCATCCTCTACGGCATCAATCGGCACAATTCTTCGCTCATTCTCTTTGATCGTTTCTCGCTTGAGAACTACAATTCGGTCATCTTCGCGAAGTCCGGAAGCGGGAAGAGCTACGCGACGAAGCTCGAGATACTTCGCTCCCTCATGTTCGGCACCGACGTCATCGTCATCGACCCCGAACACGAATACGAGCAGCTTGCCGAGGCGACGGGCGGCCGTTCTTTCCACATCTCGCTTTCTTCGGAACACCACATCAATCCCTTCGACCTCCCGCCCGTCAAAGAGGACGAGGATCCGAAGGACATCCTGCGCTCCAACATCATCGCGCTCGTCGGCCTTTTCCGCATCATGCTCTCCGGATTGTCGCCGGAGGAAGACGCCATCGTCGACCGCGCTATCAGCGAGACGTATGCGCTCAAAGACATCACGGGCGATGCGGATTTCACCGGTGCCGAGCCGCCGCTTTTGTCCGATTTCGAACAGGTGCTCTCCGGCATGGAGGGAAGCGAATCCTTGGTGGAGCGGCTTTCAAAATACACGCGCGGCACGTGGTCCGGATTCCTCAACCAGCCGACCAATATCGATATCAAACAGCAATTCGTGGTCTTCTCGGTGCGCGATATGGAAGACGAGCTCAAGCCCGCGGCGATGTACATCATCACGCATTATATCTGGAACGCGGTGCGCCACGAGCTCAAGAAACGTCTCTTGGTAATTGATGAGGCGTGGTGGATGATGAAGAGCGAAGACACCGCTTCCTTCCTATATTCCGTCGCCAAACGCGGACGTAAATATTACCTTGGCGTCTGCACCATAACGCAAGATGTCGAGGACTTCCTCAAGAGCCCGTACGGCAGGCCTATTCTCACCAACTCTTCCCTGCAATTGCTGTTGAAACAATCGCCCACGACGATCGGAGTGCTTCAGGAGACGTTCAATCTGACCGATGAGGAAAAGTATCTTCTTCTGGAGGCCGGGGTCGGCGAAGGTCTCTTTTTTGCGGGATTGAAGCATGTCGCTATAAAAGTCGTTGCGAGCTACACCGAAGACCAGATCATCACGTCCGATCCTTCACAGCTCCTTGCGATGAAAGAGGAGAAGGAACGCCATGCCCTCGCGCAGAAACAGTAATCAGTCGCCGCCAAAGACGATGACGTGGCCGAAAGCGACGCCCGTCCTTGTCGTCTGTCTCATCTTCGACGCTCTGCGTTTTATGTTCGAACAGTTCTGGCTTTTCGCGCCGATTTTTATCGGTGTCGGGACAAGCGCGCTTGTCGGCGGCGGGACTGCCGGGCATGTTGCGGGGACGGTCGCGGGCGGTGCGGCTGGCATTTTCGGCGCCGGCGCGATCGAAGTAATCGGAATTGTCATGGCCATGGCGGTCGGGTTTCTTGGATGGATGACGCTCGGGCTCATGCTCATGCTCACCGACGCACGTATATTTAAAGAGAATGCGGGTAACGCGCTGTGGATGTTGTTCAGCCTCGGCGTAAGCGAGGTGCCGCTTGTGGGTACGGTGCCGGTGCTTACCGGCACCACGTGGAAGATGTATCACACCCAGATAAAGAAAGAGAGGAAGGCTCTGAAACAATATGAAAAAGAACAGGCTGCATCGCGCCAGCAAGAACAGGAAATGCAGGTGCGGCAGATCATACAAACCATGCAGGTGCGCGCGGCGGCGGAGGCCGCAAATGACGAAGATTACAGCGATGAGGAAATCCCCGCCGAGACGCGCGAAGCTGCGTAACAGCCCCGCACACGCGATATACTAGAGATATGCCTGCGCACTCTTTGCGGCCGCTTCTCGGTGCTTTCGCCATACTGGCTTTTTCCGCGCCTTTTGTGGCAAACGCGCAATCCTTCGGTATCAACACCGCTCAATCCTTTACGCTATCGATGAGCCCGCAATATCCGGCACCGTATAGCCAGGCGACGATCTCCGAGCTTTCTGCATCACTTGATCTTTCTGGCGCGACGATGACCGTCTTTGCGGGCGGTGCGCAAGTGTACCGAGGCAACGTGCAGCCGGTCGCCGTGACGCTCGGTGGAGCGGGAACCCTCACGAACGTGAAAGTGGTCATTTCCATAAATGGAACGCGGTACAGCCAGACGCTTTCGATTCGCCCCCAGGACGTTAGTCTCGTTGCCGAACCGGTCTCCTCAGCGCCGCCGCTTTATGCCGGAAAACCGCTTGTACCGCTCGGAGGGGATACACGAATGGTCGCTGTGGCGAATCTGCGCGATGGAAACGGGCGAATGTTTGATCCCGGCGCTCTCTCGTACACCTGGACAGTCAACGGCACGCAAATTGCAAGCGCTTCGGGCATCGGCAAGGATGCGATCATCGTCGCTTCGCCGTTGCAGTACCGTGAAAGTACGGTCTCGGTAGCGGTTGAAAATCAGAGCGGCAGCATCACCGGCGGCGCATCATTCTCGCTTACCGCCGAAGAACCGGCGGTGCGCATCTATAAAAATGATCCGTTGCTCGGAATTCTGTATGATCACGCACTTTCCGACAGTTATGCGATTACGGGAACGGAAGTGTCGCTGTACGCGGCGCCATTCTCCTTTCCGACCAGCGCCGCGGCGCCGGTTTTAGAGTGGTTCTTGAACGGTACCGCGGCGCAGACGGGCAGCTCCATAACGCTGCGCCCGACCGGCAGTGGAGGAGGAAACGCTTCGCTCTCGCTCGTCGCCTCTTCCGGCGACTTCGTAAAAGCGACGGCGAATCTTTCGCTCTCTTTCGGAGCGCAAAGCGGTAATCTTTTTGGCCTATGAAAAAAATACTGATCGTATCGATTTTCTTTGCGTCTCTCGCATTCGTGCCTCACGCCCTCGCCCAGAGTAATGGATTCGTCCCGCTTGCGGGCATCCCGGGCCTCACTCAGGGCGTTCAGGCAACCCAGGGCGGCATCGCTTCTTTTCTCAATAATCTCTACAAATTCCTCATCGGAGCCGCCGCAGTCCTTGCGGTCATTATGATCATTTGGGGCGGTCTTGAGATAGCGACGAACAAAGACAATGTCAGCAAGATTTTGGACAGCAAAGGAAGAATATATAACGCCATTTTCGGTCTGGTTCTTGTCCTGTTGCCCGTGCTCGTTTTTTCTATCATCAATCCGAGCATCCTGAACCTCTCCATTAACATGTCGCCGATCAACCTCACAACTCCGGCAGGAAGCGGGAGCGGGGGAGTGGGTGGACCTCCTGATGCGAATGGGTGCGTAACATATAACGGTCAGTATTTGGAAAAGGCAATATGTCCACAGACCACGGCTAGCAAGTATAGTTGTACAAATGGAGGGAAACCTTATATTCCCGCCTGTAACCCCGTGGATTCAAATGGAAAGTGTATCAATCCGTCCGCTACTGTATGGTGTGTTGGGAAGAGCATAACGCTAACTTATTATCAATATTATAATATCCATTATAAGGTTTTCTTGGCGTTTGGATCTGTAAATCCGATACCATCAGAGGCGGCTACCTATACATCTTTCGCGAATGAGTGTGCGAACGAAGGGGGTGTCCCGGGTGAAACACTAGCTTCTCTAACGGCTGATGCAAGCAGAAACGTGAATATACTCAATGTGTCAAGCTATAGTTGTCCGACGAATTCGGGAATTAGTATTGATCCGACTAAACATGATGGTGCATTTTGTTTCCCTAAGACACTAACTTGCAACCCCCCAAATTAACGCGTATGCGCCGCTACCTCATCATCGCCGCACTTGTGATAGTCGCCCTTGGGGCGGGAGTGGTCGCGTATTTTTATTTTTTCGCAAACGCGCCGGGTGTGACGGTGGC
>JAJYCP010000017.1 GCA_021778295.1 bacterium | reverse complement strand
AGAGGGTGTTGGAGTTAGACCAGGGGCCGCCTGCCGTGCAGGAGGTGGCATTGGTGGAGGACCAGGTGAGGGTGGAGCGGCCGTCGTATGCCACGGGGTTCGGGGAGGCGGTGAGAGTGGCGGTGGGTGGAGTGCAACTGTATAAGTAAGTCTGCGAGGTACTACTACAGAAAGATGGAACACTTTGGACGTCGACGGCTTGATTGGCAACGCCGCCGGAAGGACAGTTGGCACCACCCCCTGGTGCCCAATACTGCGTGTAGTTTTTCCCTGCGTTGCCGCCGGTCTGGGAGACCTGGCAAGCGGTGACCGGGCAGCTCGCGCTACAGGTACTGGATTTCGCTTCCGAGCAGGAGGCGTCCGTGCCGCCTCCGGAGCCCTGGCAGGTCCAGGTGTATGAGGTGGCGCCGGCCACGTTGTTAGTGCTCGTGCCGGCGGTGCAGGAGTAGTGGGTGGAGGCGCAGGCGCCGTTCACCGGTGCGGAGCCGACGTTCACCGTGACTGATGCAAGAGGCGAGGTGCCCCCGGGACCGGTGCACTGGAAGGTGAAGGTGGTGGCGGAGGTGAGGGGGTTGGTGAGGCCGCTTCCGGAGAGGGTGTTGGAGTTAGACCAGGGGCCGCCGGCGGTGCAGGAGGTGGCGTTCGTGGAGGACCAGGTGAGGGTGGAGCGGCCGTCGTATGCCACGGGGTTAGGGGAGGCGGTGAGAGTGGCGGTGGGGGCGGGGTTAGGGTTTGCGGCACAGACGCTTCCGTTCCAGGTGGTGCCGGAGGCGCAGACGCCGGTGACGCTCACGGTGCTGAGAGTATTGTTATTACTGTCTTTTAACGTGAATGATCTGGCGGAGGTTTCCGGAATTGAAGGAGCGGTCGCAGTGCCGCTTGTACCGCTTGCGAAGACGTTACCGTTCGTGCCTATGACGGTGGCGCTCGGGGTGTTGGCGGTGCTCCAGGAGATGGTGGAGGAGCAAGTGCTCTGCCCTGCGGTGATGGTGCAGGGGTTCGGGGAGGCGCTGATGGTGCCGGTGGGGAGGGCGGCGCAGGAAGTTGAGCCCTGGATGCCGCCGTTTTCGGCTCCGGCGGGATAGGCCGGGGTTCCGGTAAATGACGCCGTGCAGGAATAGCCGCCGATTGAGACCGGGGAGGATGTACACGTTCCACCTCCTGCGGTACTGACAGAACATGATGCCGTTTGAGTAACCCCACCGGATGAGAACGTGGCACTTGCGCTACCTTTCCCGAGATACGATCCTGATGTCCAAGGGATTACCTTAGAGCAAAATGCGGCGTTGACCCCGGATCCGGTACAACTGAACGTCCCGCCGACCGCGTTGAGAGAGTCAGCTGTAACCGAAGTATTCACTGAAGCCTGCGCGAGGGCGGGAGCGGCAAAGAGAAAGAGGAACAAAAGTGCTATTCGTGAAATGTTTCTCATACAAGCACTATGGTACTACATCTGTGGGCGGACCTCATGATGCATTGCGGATAACGCGGTCAAGAGTACAATGAAAGGAGCCGTCACCCTTGCCCATGAACGCCAAAGAGCGCGAGCGTATCGTTGTGTCTGTCGGAGGGTCTTTGATCGTCCCCGACGGGATCGATGTCGATTTTCTTTCGCGTTTCAAGGCGCTCATTCTTGAGAAGGTACAACATGGGTTTACATTCTCCATCATCGCCGGCGGCGGGAAAATCGCGCGCCGTTACCAGGATGCGGCAAACGCCGTCACAGAGCTCTCGCGCCAAGATCTCGACTGGATCGGCATCCACTCGACGCGCCTTAATGCGCAGCTCTTGCGCAATATCTTCGTCGGCTATGCGCATCAGCAAGTCGTCAAGAATCCGACCATCGATATAGAAGCGGATGAACCGATCATCATCGGCGCCGGCTGGCAACCGGGCTGTTCGACCGACTACGATGCGGTCTTGATGGCGAAAAATCTCGGGGCGACTCGTCTTGTGAACCTTTCTAATATCGACTATGTGTATGACAGCGACCCGCGTACAAACCCAGGCGCCAAAAAGATAGAGAAGATTTCGTGGGCGGCTTTCCGGAAATTGATTCCCAAAGAATGGGACCCCGGGCTCTCTTCCCCGTTTGATCCGGTTGCCGCAAAAGAAGCCGAGGCCATCGGACTCGAAGTCGCCATCATCAATGGCGCAAAGCTCGAAGAATTTTCAAACTACCTCGACGACAAACCCTTTGTCGGCACGGTTATTTCGTAACTTACGAAAAAATCCTAAGATGTCATCTTGAGATGGCTAAGTAGTACGTGTCTCCCGTATCGTACTTATTTATTGAACCACTTGGCGATGGGGATGAGGAGTGGCGCCGAACGGGCGATCGAAGAGAATGTACCGATGACAACACCGACGAGCATCACGAGCGCGAAGTCGCGGGTTGCCGGCGCGCCGAGGAAGATAAGCGCGAGAAGCGCGAGTGCCACCGTGAGCGCGGTGTTGATGGAGCGGGTCATCGTTTCATTGATGGACTTCCCTATCGTCACTTCAAACTCTTCTTTCAGTCCCGTCTTCTCGTTCTTCGCCAAATGTTCGCGTATGCGATCGAATATGACGATGACGTCATTCACGCAGTACCCCAGAAGCGCCAGAAGCGCGACGATAAAGAGTGAATCGACTTGCACGCCGGTAAAGTGGCACAGTGCCGCGTAGAAACCGGTGGGAACGATGAGATCGATGGCGAGCATGGCGACAACGGTGAGCCCGTAGCCCCAGCTTGGCACCGGCCGTGACACTTTGCGGAAAGCAAACGCGATGTAGAGCACGATGACGAGTATGACGGCAAAGAGCGCCCAGAGCGCTTTGTGAGTGAATTGGCTTCCAAGCGCGGGGCCGACGGACGTGTATGCGAGTTCGGTCGTCGAAGCGTTTTTCGAAAGCGCGGCGAGTAGCGCGTCATGCTCCGCAGGAAGCAGAGTACGCGTGCGAATGGAAACCGCATCGGCACCCGATGCGCGAACCGAGGACGCACCCAAAGAAGGGACTGCTGCCACCTGATTTTCCACAATCGAGAGCGCCGGACGCCCGTTCGGGTAGTTCACCTGCATCAGGGAACCGCCGGTGAAATCAATGCCGAGCGGAAGTCCCCATACGAAAATGGCACTGAGCGCGGCGGCGAGGATAATCCCCGTGATCCAGAAGAAGAGTTTCCGATGATGGACGATATACATAGCTTAGAAATGAGAGGCGCCGGAGGCGAGCAGAAAACGCCAGATGCCCGACTTCTGTTCAGGGACGATCGCGAGCAGGAAGACGCGCGAAAGCGATACCGCGGAAACGAACGACGCGAGCACGCCGAGCACGAAGACGAGCGCAAAGCCCTGCACGATGCTCGTACCGAGCCAGAAGAGAATGACGCCCGAAATGAGCATGGTGAGGTGCCCGTCCCGGATCGCCGTCCAGGCACGCGCGAAACCGATGTGTACCGCTTCGCGTGGGCCTTTGCCCTCGCGAAGCTCCTCTTTCGTACGCTCGAATATGAGTACGTTTGCGTCCACCGCCATACCGACCGAAATGATGAGACCGGCGATGCCGGAAGCCGTGAGCGTAACCGGAATGACTTTGATGACCGCGAGCATGAACGCGAGATACTCGGCAAGCGCGACTGCGGCGATGAGGCCGGGCAGGCGATACCAGGCGATCATGAAGAGCGCGACGATGGCAAAGCCAATGATCCCGGCGCCGACGCCTGCATTGATGGCTGCGGCGCCCAAGGTCGGCCCCACCGATGAGCTGCTTTCGAGAGTGATAGGTACGGGGAGCGCTCCAAAATTGAGATTGCGTACCAAATCACGCGCTTCGGTCGCGGTGAAATTGCCGGTGATGGTCGCTTGTCCGCCCGGGATTGCTTCTTGGATGACCGGTTCGGATATCGGCTGCCCGTCGAGGAAAATGGCAAGCGTCTTTCCGACATTCTGACTCGTTATCTTTTCAAAGAGTGCGGCGCCGGCGCTGTTGAAATTGAGGAGCACTTGCGGAGCCGCGAGACCCGCAGTCGCGCCCGACCCGAATTGGAGTGCGGCGCTTGCGAGGTACCGGCCGGTGAGTCCGGTGGGGATATAGGTCACTTGCGTCGTCGTGCCGATGGTTGTCGTCGTTGCAAGTTTGAACTCGAGGGTGGGCGTCTGGCCGAGCGCGGCGACGGCGGCCTTAATATTGGTCACGCCTGGCAAATCAACGATGAGCCGGTCTTCGGTGGTGCCCGTGAGCGCGTTCGCTTGTTCGGTCTGCACCAGAGGCTCCGCAACGCCGAAAAGATTTACGCGCCGTTCAATGACGCCCTGCAGAGCCGACAGTGCGCCGCCGCGCTCGCTTGGAGGCGTCTGCGACATATCGGCTTTGTACACGAGCTCCGTACCGCCGGCCAGATCAAGACCAAGCTTGAAACGGTATGCACTGGTGGGGTCTGCCTGGGTTGTCCAGACGAAGTAGGCGAGCAAAATGCCCCCGGCGAGGGCAACAAGAGCAAACACTCGGAAGCGAGTCATGGGCGGAGTATAAACGAAATGGCAAAAAAGCGAAGTCTTGCGCGCTTCATACATTTGTTGTCTTTTCCGCCTCCGTGCCCAGAGAGGCGAGCGCGACGGCGTTCTCGAAAAGGCATGCGACGGCGACCGGACCAACGCCCCCGGGCACAGGCGTCAAAAGAGAGCACTGCGCGGCGCATGCAGGATCGGCATCCCCTACGATGGCGCCGCCGGATTCGCTTGTGCCGGCGTCTATGAGCACCACACCATCCTTGAGCATGGCGGGCGTGATGAGATGCGGAGTGCCGGCGCCCGAGACGACGATGTCCGCGGCGGCAAGCGCCGCGGAGAGATCTCCGGATTCTTTCGTTACAACCTCGACCGTCGCGCCCTGTCTTTTCAGCCACAGCGCCACCGGCGCGCCGACGAGAAACCCCTCTCCGATGACCACCGAGCGCTTCCCCGCTACCTTCACACTCCCGAACTCGAGGATCTTACCAACGGCTCCGACCACCGGCGGCAGAAGAGCCTGTTCTGAATTTTCAAACACGGCGCGCGCGGCGGCAGAGAGCACATCGGCGTCTTTGGAGAGCGGGATGGCGTCGCAGACTTCCGCCGCGGCAACGTTTTCCGGAAGCGGGAGCTGAACGATGACCGCGTCGGCATGCGCGGCGAGTACGGCATCCCGAAGCGCCGCCGTACTTACGTCCTCTCTCAACCGTACGACTTCAAGCACGCATCCCGCGTCCTCGGCCCGCTTTTCTTTGATCGAAAGGTATGACTTGGTCGCGGGCGTCTCGCTCGTTACGATCGCGACGATGCGCGGCGCGCGCGCGAGCGCGGCGGCGCGCGCTTTTGTCTGCGCAAGAATATCTTTCGCGAGCGCGCGGCCATCCAGGATCATAGGCCGAGTTCTTTCTTTAGCTGCGCAATGCCCTCTTCAAGCGAGATGGTCGGCTCCCAGCCGAGTATTTCTTTTGCGAGCGTACTGTCGGCAAGCGTATCGTGCGGCTCAAGGCGCGATTCGATGTAGCTCACCGGCCCGCCGATAAGTTTGGCAATGAGGTTGACCGACGCGCTTTCTCCCGAACCGATGTTCAGCGTTTCGCCTTTCCCCACGTTCGGGCTTTCGGCCGCAAGAAGATTCGCACGCACCACATCGTGCACGTGGACGAAATCCCGCGTTTGAGTGCCGTCGCCGGTAATCGTGAGTGTTTCGCCGTGCCGGCGTTTCTCTAAAAATTTCGTTATGACAAGGGCGTAGGGACCGTTCGGGTCGTCTCCCGGACCGTACACATTGAAGTAGCGCAGCGACACGGTCGGGAGATTGTACACGTTTGAAAAGAGGCGGGCATAAAGTTCGCCCACGAGCTTGTGCAGCGCGTAGGGGCTTTGCGGCCGCGCATCAAGTTTTTCATGTAGCGGAGACTCGTCCCGATCGCCGTAAATCGCGCTTGTCGAAGACAGAATA
>JAJYCP010000016.1:675-7562 GCA_021778295.1 bacterium | reverse complement strand
TGAAAAAGCGGCTCGTACTCGCACCGTTACCACAGAGAGTACTTCCACGTTTCTAACTCGCTCCGCTCGTAAGAAACGTGTGGTCGCGCGCTCCGTAAGCCTCTTTCTGCCGCATACGCCTGGCGGGGGAGGTGGGATTTTATTGAATTGAAAGGAATTCTAATTCGCGCGTCTGCTACGGAGGAGGTTTATAAGAATAGGAAGGAAAGAAAGTACGATGATGACCAGTGAGAGCGGAAGCACGTATTTGTCGCTGTTGGGGATCACGGAGCCGAGAAAGAACCCGAGCGAGACGAGTCCCGCGCCCCACAAAAATCCGCCGAGAGCGTTGTAGGAGAGGAAATGCCGGTAGCGCATGGAACCGACACCTGCGAGGACAGGGGCGATAGTGCGCACAACAGGTACGAAGCGCGCGAGAACGATGGCGCGCCCGCCGTAGACCGCGAAGAAATCCTGCGTACGCGTGACGTATGCCTGCTTAAAAAAGCGAGAATCCTTGCGCTTGAAGAGATTGTCGCCGATGTTCGCTCCAAACCAGTAGCCCACCGAATCGCCGAGTATCGCCGCCACGATGACGATAAGCGTCAGCGGTCCAAATGCGAGAAAACCGCCGGCCGCAAGCAGTCCCGCAACAAAAAGAAGCGAATCGCCCGGAAGAAAGATACCGATTAAAAGCCCGCTCTCGGCGAAGACGAGCAGAGCAAGTCCCAGATAGCCGCCGGTCTTTATGATCGCCATCGGATCGAGATGTATACACGCGATGAAAAAATTAAGCATGCGGGTGCAGTATACTAGAATTAATGGAATCAGCGCCGAAGTTGTCCACGCCCGAAGAGGAGCTCGCGTACTTGCGTGAACAGGTAACACGGAAAGAGGCGGAGCTCGGCGTGCAAGGCGCACCCCTTGAGCGGGCGCGGATTATCTCCGAACAGATTCGCGCGCACCGCGCCGCACCCGAGGACATGCTTGCGCACGGATATCGCATAAGCGAGGCGACGGCGCATGACACGGCTTCGAGGATACTCACCGAACTCAACCTCGGCGGCAGCGAAGCGGCAATCGCTTCGCTGCGCAGCACGATGGAAGAGAAAGGAATCAAGAATGCGCTTACGGTGCTGGAAAGGCTCAACGATCCTCATACGACCGACGATTTTCATCGGTATCTTGTGCAATACGTGGCCGCGGGATTGCCGCTTGCCGGAGCGAACGAGACCGCCCCGCGTTTCCAGGCTCTGCGCATGACGCTCTATGAAATCGCGCTCCCAGGTCCCAAAAGCGCCGATAAAAACGCGTCTGCGAAGCCGCTCAAAGAACTCATTTCCGCAATGGAGCAGTTCTATGCCGGACTCCTTTCGGTGGAAGAGGCGGCGCCCGGCGAGCCCCACTACTACGCGCTCGAGCTTGCGGTACCAGCCGACAGTCCCGAACTGCAATTTTATGCGGCGGTCCCGAACGGGAAGCGCACTCTTTTTGAAAAACAGCTCCTCGCCGTCTTTCCGGACGCGCATCTCGTGCCGCAGCCGAAGGACTACAACATCTTCGCCGCGAACGGCACCGCGCTTCTTTCAAGCGCACGGTTTGCGGAGAATCCCGCGTTGCCGCTCAAAGACTACGCAGATTTTGACTACGATCCGCTCAATGCGATTATCAATGCGTTTGCAAAGATAGAACACGCGGGCGAAGGTGCCGCACTCCAGATCATCATCGAGCCGCGCGGCGAACGGCATGTGAAGCACTACCGCAAAATCCTGCAGGCGCTCAAAAAAGGAGAGAAGAAGGGCGATGCGTTTACAACGCCCGAGACCGCGCTCGGCGGCCTCGCGCGCGAGGTCGGCCGCACGCTCTTCGGGAATAAACCGAAAGATGAACAGAAGGCGAAAGAAGCCGAGACCCGCCACATTGAAGCGAACAAGGCGTACAGCGAACAAGTGGAGAAAAAAATAGCCGCGCCTATCGTCGGCGCGACGATACGCCTCACGACCTCTTCAAAAGACGAGCGCAAAGCGGCACAGGTGCTCGGCGAGCTCGAAGCCGCATTTAACCAGTTCGGGAACACGCAAGGAAACCGACTGGAGTTTACGCGCGCTCCAAAGCGCCGCGCGCAAAGTATGTTTGATGATTTTTCTTTCCGTCTGCCCGACTCCTCGGCGTTGCCCCTTTCGCTCCGTGAACTTACGACGCTCTACCACTTTCCGCCCGCCGGCATCGAATCCTCGCCGCATCTGAAGCAGGCGCGCTTCACTCATGCGAGCGCACCGCTCACCCTGCCGCAGCAGGGCGCTTTCCTCGGCACGAACAGTTACCGCGCTCATGAGACGCGCGTCTATCTCGACCCCGAAGATCGCCTGCGCCATCTCTATA
This sequence comes from bacterium, assembly GCA_021778295.1. Lineage (GTDB taxonomy): Bacteria > Patescibacteriota > Minisyncoccia > Phycocordibacterales > Phycocordibacteraceae > C7867-001. Next base: position 5,201 of record JAJYCP010000016.1, on the reverse strand, counting down.
TCATCGGTCAGACCGGCACCGGCAAGACAGGGCTCATGAAGTCGATGATCATAGAGGATATAAAAAACGGTGAGGGATGCTGTTTTATCGATCCGCACGGTTCGGACATTCTGGACATTCTCGCCGCCGTGCCGCCGGAGCGCTATGCGGATGTCATCTATTTCGATCCGGCCGATCTCTCGCGTCCTTTCGGCCTCAATTTCCTCGAGTACGACCTTGCGCGTCCTGAACAGAAGACGTTCATCGTCAACGAACTCCTTATGATTTTCCGCCGTCTCTATGGCGATGTTCCCGAAAGCATGGGCCCGGCGTTCGAACAGTATTTCCGCAACGCAACTCTCCTCGTGATGGAGGATCCGGGGAGCGGTTCGACGATGCTCGATATCGCCCGCGTGCTCTCCGACAGCGAGTTCCGCCGCGCAAAACTCGCAAAGAGCATGAACCCTGTCGTGAATCAATTCTGGAACGAGATTGCCTCAAAAGCCGGCGGCGACGCGGCGCTCGAAAACATCGTTCCCTACATTACGAACAAATTTGACGATTTCACCGCGAACGATTTTATCCGCCCTATCGTGGGGCAACAGCAATCGTCGTTCAAGTTCCGCGATGTCATGGATACGAAAAAGATCCTGCTCATCAATCTTTCAAAAGGGCGCCTCGGCGAACGCAACGCGAACCTGCTCGGTCTCATCATCGTGGGGAAGCTTTTCATGGCGGCGCTTTCGCGCGCGGACACTCCACGCGCGGCGCACCCGCCTTTCTACCTGTACATTGACGAGTTCCAAAACGTCACCACGGACTCGATACCGGGCATCCTTTCGGAAGCGCGCAAGTACAAACTCGCGCTCACGATGGCGCATCAATTTCTCAGTCAAATTGAAGAGAAGACGCGCGATGCGGTCTTCGGCAACGTCGGCAACATGGCGGTGTTCCGCGTCGGCGAAGAAGATGCGGAGCTTTTCGCCAAGCAGTTCGCACCGGTCTTTACGGCGCTCGATTTCGTCAATCTGGAAAACCGCAATGCCTATGTGAAAATTCTCGCGCAGGGCATACCACAGAAACCGTTTGACCTGCGCACGCCGGATTTGGCTCCGCCGAACCACTCCCAGGTGGATGACCTTATACAGCTTTCGGCGCTTACCTACGGCCGGGATCGTGCTACAGTCGAGTCAATGATCCGCGAGCGTTATCTCTCGCTATAGCGTATGGCGAAAAGCATCGATTTTCCACCACAAGGGAAACCTGGGGATTCCGGTGCCGCTGAAAAACCGGTCGGCGTACCGGTCGTGATTACGCATAAGATGCATGAGGAATTGAAAAATCTCGGTCTTTCAGTAGAGGAACGAAGAAAGCTTACGCCGCAAGCCGCGTGGGATATTTTGAAAGCGGGTCGCCCGGAGGTAGAACCGCAGGCCGCTTCTCCCTCTGAAGCACCCGTAACACCGGAACAAGAGTTTCCGGCACCGGAGGAGTCCGTCGAACCTTTGACGGAAGAACCGCATCCGGAGGTACCGCTTGTTGCGGACCCGGCGCTCGCACTTGACGCGCGGCGTATAAACGCAAAAGAAACTCTGTTAGAAACGGGCGCTGAGGGCGAGGAGACACCGCTCGAGTGGCGCGAGAAATTGCGCAGTCTCATCACGGGCGCAAAGGAGCGTCTCGGGTTCACCGAACGCGGCGAGCGTCTCCAGGGGTATCTCGCCGAGCGGTCTGGTGTTTCGGATACGAAAGCAAAAGAATACGGACCGAAAGTTGCGGCCTTCATCAGTTCAGGAATTGATAGGTACAATAAATTACACTGGTCAAAAAAGTTGTTCGTAGCGGGTAGCCTCGTCGCTGGCGTTTCGGTCACTTCGACGGTGGCGCCAATCATTTCCGGAATGCTTGCGACAGCCCTCTACGGCCAGCGTGTCGTCGGTGCTGCCGGTCTTGCGGTGAGTCGGCGCAAAGCGCTTGATAAAAAGATCGCAGCGAATCCGGAAAACTGGTTTGCAAATAAGTCAGAACTCATGAAAAACACCTACGCGACTGCGCTCGCGGCGGTCTATATGGGTGGCGCGATGTTCGCTGTACATGAAGGGATCGAAGCGCTGAACGCGCTTGGTATGAACGAATGGATCAGTCACGCATTCAGTCATCAGAATGATATCCCTGTGCAACCTCATATTACATCAGTTCACGAAGCTGCGAACAAAATAATGCCGCCAACACCAGCGCCCGTGCATGCTCCGTCTGCGGTTACGCACGAAGCACCTTCCTCCGCGCCCCAGATGCCCACGGTTTCAGTCGCGGCTTCAGAAGGGCACGGCTACGAGTACATGATGAAAAAACTATGGGAACAGCTTCAGGCGCAACATCTCGATCCAAACCGCTATCCTCCGGGGAGCGATATCCACCGTCTGCTTACGGCTAATGCGCATTCAATCGATACGGTCGTGCACCAGATCGCAGCCGATCCCACGCATGATTTTTTCCATGCCGACGGCACCAGTGTTCTTATCAGTCCGCATGCGCATATGACAATCGGTTCGGGTGGAGAAATCAATCTTTCCGTTTCAGGTCATGACCTAGTACATGCACCGACGCACCCGCCAACGACCCCTGTCTACCATCCGGAGACTTCTGTTTCCGCGGAACCGCCCATAGCTATTCCCGAGGCGCCTGTTATCCCCGCCGAACACGCTCTTCCGGTCGGCACGCTTTCCGTGCAGAACATTGCCGAACACGTACACGCCGCCATTACACCGGCGGTTACGAATCATTTCGGCCTCGAGGTTCCGCTTGCAGAACCCCACATCTACGCCGGTCCCGATGCGAAGCATCTTTTCGTGTTCGGGGGTACGCCTGCGGCGCAGGCTGATTCGATACAGCAGTACTTAAGCGCACACCCCAAGGATATTATCTACGGTACGGATGCTGCCAATAAGTACCGCATTCCGTATTTCCTCGGACCGGACGGGAAAGTAACGGCGGGACTTCCGGTACGCGTCAGTAACTTCTTCGGCTTCTCGTCATGGATGAAGGCGCCGCGCCCGGAAGACTTTAAGAAAATTATTCACTAACCCATGCTATGATGCCACCTATGCAAGACGAATTATCTGCCGCTATCGCCGCCGATCTGGGCATCAAAGATCTCCCGCTTAAAGAGCAGCAAGCGCTCGTCGCGCATTTCGGCGAAGTGGCGCTCAAAGCCGCAACGCTTGCGGTAATCGGAAAACTTGCAGAGGATAAACGCGAGGCTTTCGCGAAACTCGCAGAAGAGGGTAATGCGCCTGCGCTCAAAACATTCCTCGACCGCGAAGTTCCCGAGCATGAAGAGGTCGCGAAAGCCGCCGTCGCGGAAGAAGTCAAACGGTTCAAAGCCTTCCAGGCCGTATAGTAAAATCCAATCGTATTATTCACGCACACATCTATGAAACCAACTCAGACCGGTATCGCTGTCGCGCTCGCACTTGTTGTGATCGCACTGTTTTTCATTTTCCCGGGTCTCTCGCCATTTCGCGCGCCTTCTTCGCCAAACGGAACACCCGCCACTACTACCCAAACCTCATCAACTACCATGCCAACTGTAAATCAGCTTCAGATTACCGATGAAGTCGTCGGCACCGGCGCCGTCGCCGCAGCAGGTGACACCGTAACCGTAAACTACGTCGGTTCCTTGACCGACGGCACCGTCTTCGACGCTTCCGCCAATCACGGAACTGCGGGCTTCACATTCACTCTCGGCGCAGGGCAGGTGATCAAAGGCTGGGATGAGGGCATCGTCGGGATGAGAGTCGGCGGCACGCGCAAACTCGTCATTCCCGCCGCCCTCGCCTACGGCAATCAGGCGGTCGGAAATGTCATTCCGGCAAACTCCACGCTCGTCTTTACGGTGGAACTCCTGAAGGTGCAAGCGCCAAAGCCTTAGCGCAAAAATAAAAAGAATAATGGGCGCGAACTGCAAAGCAGTTCGCGCCCATCGTGTGCCCCCGGTCAGTAGGGACTTGTCATAAGCACGTGCACTTGGTACTCGGGGAAAAGTCCGAAAGCCACCTGCCCGCAACTTTCGAACGTGTACGTTTGTCCGCCGAGGGACACGATGCCGTTGGCGAGGCCGCCCAGGCCGGTCGCATACCCGCTGTAGCGGGCATATTGGCTGAAGACGGCATACGGGAACGCCTGTGACCCAACGCCGCCACCGATGTAACCGGCGATGCCGTAGAGCGCACCGTTTGCGAGCACGGAGACCGCGGGGTTCGCTCGTGCGATTGTGGTATAGAGACGGCAAGCTTTTTCGGCAGCAGCGACTGCCGCCAACTGCTGATCACTCACCTTACCCTTCACGATGAAGTTTAGTGCCAACTTGTTCCTGGCCAGCATCCAATCCGGAACGGACTGATTGTGGGCCACGATCGTCGCCCGCCCGCCATCCGGCATTTGGAGCGGAATTTCGCGAATCCCGCCGGGACTGGCGCAGGCACCAAGCATGAGTGCGGCCGCCACAATGACGAGCCTATGTAACATCGTTTTCATAAAAAGAACTC
>JAJYCP010000016.1:0-665 GCA_021778295.1 bacterium | reverse complement strand
CATTTCGGGGCCGGCTCGGGTTCGAGCCGGAGAAACCCCACCGGATACAAAAATACACGTATATTTGTATTTGTCAAATATCGCAGCGGTACGTTAGTGTGATGGATAATGAGTGCGATTTCTTTCGCTCTGGAGAAGCACGCGCCGCGAAGCGCCGCTCGCGCCGGCACGCTCACCACGCGCCATGGCGTCATACGCACGCCCGCTTTCGTGCCGGTCGGCACCAAGGCGAACGTGAAAGGCATCCTGCCGGAGACGCTCGCCGCCCTTGGCGCCCAAATCGTTCTCGCGAATACCTATCATCTCTACTTACAGCCGGGCGAGAAAATCGTGCGGGAAGCAGGCGGGCTGGGAGCATTCATGAATTGGCAGGGCCCCACGATAACCGATTCGGGCGGCTTCCAGGTGTTTTCGCTCGGCGCCGCGTTTGGCAAGACGATTTCAAAATTCGTAAAAAAAGACGCGCCGCAGGAAGAAACGGTCGCCGTGTATGATGAAAACATTGCGAGCCAGCACGGAGCGCTCGCGGTCATCGATGATGAAGGCGTTTCTTTCACCTCGCACCTTGACGGTTCGCTCCACCGCTTTACGCCGGAGCGCTCGGTGGAGATCCAGCATTCCCTCGGCGCGGACATTTTCTTTGCTTTTGACGAGTGCACATCACC
>JAJYCP010000005.1 GCA_021778295.1 bacterium | reverse complement strand
ACGCGAGGGGTATGCCGCAGGAAAGGGCTCTCGGAGCCTGACGAGGCGAGAGCGAGACGCTTTTTCAGCAGAAAAAGACGGCGTACCTTTCCTGCGGCATACCCGAGCGGCGTTTTGAAATGGGTTCAAACAAAAGCCCCGCACTTTCGTGCGGGGGTTTTGCGATTCGTAAAATTTTAACCCTTGCGCTTCTTACCGACTTTCCTACGGGAGATAATAAGATTATTCGAGTACTTTTTCGGCGTTCGCGTCTTCTGTCCCTTGCCGGAGGGCTTTCCCCACATGGTCTTTGCACGCTTGAGGCCGCGGCCTTGTTTTCCTTCGCCGCCGCCATGGGGGTGGTCGACGGGGTTCATAGCGGTTCCGCGGACGGTCGGGCGGATGCCCATCCAGCGGCTGCGCCCCGCTTTACCGATGACAACGAGATTGTACTCTTCGTTGCCGACCGTGCCGATGCTCGCCCATGCGAGATCGGACACTTTGCGGATCTCGCTTGAGGGAAGTTTCAATTGTGCATACCCCGCGTCATGCGCAACCACTTCGGCGGCGTTCCCGGCGGAACGGGCGAGTACGGCGCCCGCGCCCGGAGAAAGCTCGACGTTGTACACAAAAGTACCGACGGGGATTTTGCCGAGCGGGAGACGGTTCCCGAGCGTAAGCGGCGCATGTTCCGAAACGACAAAAGAAGAACCGACGCCGAGCTCTTTGGGAAGGACGACGTAGCGACGCGCGCCGTCGCGGTAGAGCGCGAGTCCGATGAAGGCGGAACGGAAAGGATCATATTCGACGGTTTCTATTTTCGCCGGAATATCTTTCTTGTCATAGATAAAATCCACATCGCGCAAACGGCGCTTGTGACCGCCGCCCTGATGGCGCGTCGTAATGCGTCCGAAACCGTTCCGGCCGCCCTGACGCTTTTTCTTTTTCATCAATGGCTTGTGCGGCGCATCGCCCGAGAGGAGCTCCCGGTACGGCAGCGTGGTCATGTGGCGGCGGCTCTTGGTGGTGGGACGATAGGATTTCATACGAAAATAATTTAGGCGACTTAGGCGAACTGAATGGTGTCGCCCGCTTTCAGATACACGTAGGCCTTGCGGCGCGCGGCGCGCGTGCCCACGCCGCGGCGCGTACGCATCGCTTTGCGTTTCGCGGGGAGATTCACGATGCGGATCTTCCGCGGAGCGACCTTGTATATTTCTTTGAGCGCGCCGGCGATATCGGCTTTGCTAGCGCGCGCCGGCACGGAAAACGTGTAGACGCCTTTCTCGGTCGCAATAAGCGCTTTTTCGGAGAACCACGGCGCGCGAATGATTTCGTGCGCGATGCCGCTCGCGAGTTTCCGCGCGCGCGTCTGCCCTACGCGTTTTGCCTCTTTCTCTTTTTTGGTTGTGCCGAAGATTGCCATGGTAGTTTATTTAGCTTTGGCGCGGGCAAGAAGCACGGCGAATGCTGCCTCCGGATTTTCTATAATGAGATATTTGTGCGTCATCACATCCACCGGGTTCAGGTTGCGCGCCTCCTCCGTTGCGACCGAACCGAGATTGCGGAAACTTTTCACCGCATTGCCGTCATAGCCGGCGAGCGCGAGGAGCGCCGCGTTTTTCTTTTTTGCGGCAAGCGAAGCGGCGGCGGAACCCTTGGCGAGCGCGAGGAGTGCGCTCTTGGCGAGCGCCGTCTTCGGCGCGGCAAAGGAAAACTTGTCTACCAGGATTATTTCATCATCTTTCGCTTTCCTCGAAAGAACCGAGATAAGCGCATTGATACGCATCTTGCGGTTGATCTTCTCGCTGTAATCGCGCTCTTTGCGCGGACCGAACGTGACGCCGCCGTGGCGCCAGATCGGCGAACGGCTCGAGCCGTGGCGCGCCTGACCGGTACCCTTTTGTTTCCACGGCTTCTTGCCGCCGCCCGAGACTTCGGAACGGTCTTTCGTGTGGGCGCGGTTTTGGCGCGCGTTCGCCTGCATCGCGGTTGTCACCTGGTGCACGAGGTCGCTTCTCCAGGGCGCGCCGAAAAGCGCATCCGGAAGCGCGATGGTCCCGACTTTCCCGCCGTCCATGGAAAAGATTGCCAGTTCAAGCGAAGAGGGTGCGGCTTTCTGCGCACGCACTGCGGGCGTTGCGGCGGTTTTCTTTCTCGGTGTCGTTTTCTTTGTGGTTGCCATGGTATGCAAATTATGCGGAGACTATCTCGAGAAGCGTGCCGCGGGCGCCCGGTACCGCTCCCGAGACGACGATCTCGCCCGCCGCCGCATCGACGGAAAGCACCTTGAGATTCTCAATCGTGACGCGATCCTGACCCATGCGGCCGGCCATGCGAATACCTTTGGCAACACGCCCGCCCGCCCGCCCGCCCGATCCGCCGATGGAACCGGCCTCGCGTTCGGAGTGTTTCTGACCGTGGGTGCGCGGACCGCCATGGAAACCGTGGCGTTTCACCACGCCCGCAAACCCCTTGCCTTTGGTAAGGCCTGAAACACGCACCGTGTCGCCGACGGCAAAAATCGATACGTCGATCTCACTGCCGATTTCAGCTGCAGCGTTGGCGGTACGGAACTCGCGCAGAGCCGCATAGCCCTTGCCTTTGGTATGTCCCAAAACAGCCTTGCTGATATTTTTCGTTTTGCGAATACCCGTACCGACCTGGATTGCCGCATAGCCGTCTTTACCCTCCGCGCTCTTTACCTGCGTAACGGTCATAGCTCCGGCACCCAAAATAGTAGCCGCTTTCGCGCGTCCGTCTTCCGTGAAGATCCGGGTCATGCCCTTTTTCTTTGCGAGAATGAATTTCATGAGGTAAATAGCAACGCGCGACAGCAAATCGCGTCGCGCGAGTTGCCATAGGTCCGGCTGCGGGGCCGTACGTAGCGTTTGAGCACACCCTACACTACCGGACCGGACAATGCAAGAAAACAAATACCGCCCGTACGGGCGGTATTTGTTTTCTTGGCGATCTGTTTGAAAGCGCGATTAGACCATTTTCACATCAATCGTGACCCCGGAAGGAAGATTGAGGTTCGTGAGAGCCTCGATGACCTTCGGTGAAGGGTTCAGGATATCGATGAGGCGCTTATGGATGCGCATCTCGAATTGTTCGCGCGCATCTTTGTGGACGAACGTCGAACGGTTTACCGTCCAGCGCTTGATTTCGGTCGGAAGCGGCACCGGGCCGACGACCGTCGCATCGAAGCGCGCTGCAGTGTCCATGATCTGTTTCACCGAGAGATCGAGAATCTTATGCTCATAGGCGCGCACGCGAATGCGGAGCTTATGCTCGGAAGGTGCGGCTACGACCGTCTTCTTCGGAGCGCGCTTCGCTTTCGGTTTTGCCTTGGGTTTCGCTGCTGCTGTCGCTGTTGCCATAGAATGTGGTGCGCGCGATCTGGTACTTATGCCGTGATTTTGGTCACGACGCCGGCACCGACGGTCTTTCCTCCTTCGCGGATGGCAAAGCGCTGCTGCGCCTCAAGCGCTACCGGCGCCGTGAGTTTCACTTTGAAGGTAACCGTATCGCCCGGCATGACCATTTCCTTTCCTTCCGGAAGGGTGACCTCGCCCGTGACATCCGTCGTGCGGATGTAGAACTGCGGCTTGTAGCCGGTGAAGAACGGCGTGTGACGGCCGCCCTCGTCCTTGTTGAGGATGTACACCTCGGCTTCGAAATCGGTGTGCGGCGTAACCGAACCGGACTTCGCGAGAACCTGTCCGCGGTGCACGTCTTCTTTCTTCGTGCCGCGCAAAAGAATGCCGGCGTTGTCGCCCGCCATACCTTCCTTAAGCTGCTTGTTGAACATCTCGATGCCGGTGACGGTCGTCTTCGCCGTCGGCTTGATACCGACGATTTCGACTTCCTCGCCGACCTTTACGACACCGCGCTCGATGCGGCCGGTAACTACGGTACCGCGGCCTTCAATCGAGAAGATGTCCTCAATCGGCATGAGGAACGGCTTGTCGGTCTCGCGCGCCGGAAGGTCGAAGTAGGTGTCCATCGTATCGACGAGAGACTTAACCTTGACCGCCCATTCGTCGCTCACGTCGCCGGCCTCAAGCGCCTTCAGACCCGAACCGCGAATAATCGGCGTATTTGCGCCATCGTAACCCTGTTTGGTGAGCAGTTCGCGGATTTCCTCTTCGACAAGGTCGATGAGGTCCGCTTCAGCCACCATATCCACCTTGTTGAGGAAGACGATGAGCTTCTTGAGGCCCACCTGCTTTGCAAGAAGGATGTGCTCGCGCGTCTGCGGCATCACGCCGTCGGTCGCGGCAACCACGAGGACTGCGCCATCCATCTGCGCGGCGCCCGTGATCATGTTCTTGATGTAGTCGGCGTGTCCCGGCGCATCGATATGCGCGTAGTGGCGGTTCGGCGTCTCGTACTCGCTGTGATGGAGCGCAATGGTAATGCCACGCGCCTTCTCCTCCGGCGCACTGTCAATTTTGTCGACTGCCTCAACGCGGGCGCTATAGCCCTCGCCGGTGAGCATCGAGAGAACATGCAGGATACCTGCAGTGAGTGTCGTCTTGCCATGGTCAACGTGACCGATGGTGCCCACGTTCATGTGCGGCTTCGCACGATTGAAATCTGCCATAATCGGATAATTTAGTTGCTAATCACGAATAAGAAGTTTTTACAAACTTCTTTCTGGCTGCGTTCGCTCGAAAAAGAAAATGCGGACATGTTCTTTTTACTCGCTCACTTGCCAGTAATTCCGACGCGAGTCGGAACAAACTCCTAAGCTTGCCGACTCACAGATGCAGACAAGCCAAAGAGCGACGCCAAGATGCGTTACGAGAACTATACGAGAAGCGTCGCGGGAATGCAAGACGGTGCGGAGATTTGTGGGTGGGAACGACTACTTTCTGCTCGCGATGATGTCGGCGGCGACGTTTTGCGGAACGGTATCGTAGTGATCGAACTCCATAGTCATGCTCCCGCGTCCTTCGGTCATTGAGCGCAGAATCGTGGTGTAGCCGAACATTTCGGAAAGCGGCACTTTGGCGTGCACCGCCTTGCTCATGCCGCGATCCTCCATCCCTTCTATCTGGCCGCGCTTCCCTGAAAGGTTCCCTGTGATGTCCCCCATGAACTGTTCCGGCACGATGACCTCGACGCGCATAATCGGTTCGAGGATGACGGGCTTTGCCTTCTGCGCCGCTTCTTGAAATGCCATCGAGGCGGCAATCTTGAAAGCGATTTCCGAGGAGTCGACATCGTGATAGGAGCCGTCGTACAGTTCGACGGAAACGTCGACCATCGGAAATCCTGCGAGGAAACCGCGCGCCATCGCTTCACGCACGCCTTTTTCCACCGCCGGAATGTATTCCTGGGGAACGACGCCGCCTTTGATGTTGTTGATGAATTCAAAATGGTCTTCGCGCGTCGTGTTTTTCGGGATTTTTGCGCCTTCGACGACCGGCTCTATTTTCTTCATGCGGATTTTCACGTGACCGTACTGGCCGCGCCCGCCGGTCTGTTTTATGTATTTGCCCTCGGCTTCCGAAGACCCGAGAATGGTTTCCCGATAGGCCACCTGCGGCTTGCCCACGTCGGCGACGACGCCGAACTCACGCTTCATGCGGTCGACAAGGATCTCGAGATGCAGTTCGCCCATGCCGGAAATGATAGTCTCGCCCGTCTCGTCGTCGGTTTTGATGCGGAAAGTCGGGTCCTCATCGGAAAGTTTGTGGAGCGCGATGCCCATCTTCTCCTGATCCGCTTTTGTCTTCGGCTCGATGCGCAGACTGACCACCGGTTCAGGGAACTTGATCTCCTCGAGCACAATCGGATTCGCTTCATCGCAGAGCGTATGCGACGTTCTTGTATCTTTGAGGCCGACGGCGGCGGCAATCTCGCCTGTGAACACTTTTTCGACTTCTTCGCGTTTGTCGGCTTGCAGGCGCACGATGCGGCCGACGCGCTCGCGCGAACCCGTCGTCGAGTTGTAGACGTAGGAACCGGCGGTGAGCGTTCCCGAATAGACGCGGAAGAACGTAAGCGCACCCACGAACGGGTCAGTCTGGAGTTTGAAAGCGAGCGCGCAGAACGGTTCGTCGTCGGAGGCATGACGTTCGATCGGTTCGCCGGTCTTCGGATTCTTCCCGGTCGCAGGAAGCAAATCGAGAGGAGACGGGAGGTAGTCGACCACCGCATCAAGCACGAGCTGTACGCCTTTGTTCTTGAGCGCACTGCCGCAATAGACGGGGAATATCTCGTTGTGAATGACCGCGGTGCGCAAAATCGCCTTGAGCTCATCAATCGTCGGCTCTTTCCCTTCAAGATACGCGTTCATCGCCGCATCGTCGTTTTCTACAATGCGTTCAACGAGTTCCGCACGGTATTTCTTCGCTGTTTCCAGAAGATTCTCCGGCACGTCGCCTTCGACGACTTCCTCGCCCATATTCCCCGAGAAGGTATACGCCTTGAGCGTGAGCAGATCGACAACACCTTCGTGCGCGGCTTCTTCACCGATTGGGATCTGCATGCGAATCGCTTTCGGCGAGAGCCGATCGAGAATGCTCGCATAAGAATTTTCAAACGAAGCTCCGGTGCGATCGAGCTTGTTGATGAAACAGACACGCGGCACCCGCGCTTCGTCGGCATAGCGCCAGTTAGTTTCCGATTGCGGCTCCACGCCCGCAACCCCGTCAAAGACGACGATGGCGCCGTCCAAGACGCGCATTGAACGCTTCACCTCGGCCGTAAAGTCGATGTGTCCGGGCGTATCGATGATGTTGAAGCGGAATTTCTTTGACGTGTCTTTCTTGTCCTTTTCTCCCGTCTTCGTCCAGAAACAGGTGATGGCGGCCGAGGTGATGGTGATGCCGCGCTCGCGTTCCTGTTCCATCCAGTCGGTCGTCGTCTCGCCCTCGTGCACTTCCCCTATTTTGTGCTGGCTGCCGGTGTAGAAAAGCACGCGCTCGCTGGTGGTCGTTTTCCCCGCATCAATGTGGGCGATGATGCCGAAGTTGCGTACCTTCTCAAGCGGATAGTCGCGATTCATACAAATGAATAAAAATAAAAGCGCTGTGAGTTACCACGCAAAGTGCGCAAATGCCTTGTTGCTTTCCGCCATGCGGTGCATGTCGTCTTTCTTTTTGATCGCATCGCCCTCGTTCTTTGCGGCGAGGAGGAGTTCTGCGGCGAGTTTCTGTGCCATCGGCTTTCCTTTTTTCGCGCGGGCGGCATTGATGAGCCAGCGGAACGAGAGCGCAAGGCGGCGATTCTGCGGGACTTCGCGCGGCACCTGGTAGTTTGCACCGCCGACGCGCCGCGAACGAACTTCCATCAAGGGCGAGACGTTGCGCAATGCCGCTTCAAACGTCTCAAGAGGGTCGGCACCGCCTTCTTTAATGACAGCAAGCGCACTGTAGACGACCGCGCGCGCGGTGTCTTTTTTGCCATCCCACATGACCGCATTGATGAAACGGGTGAGCGTCTCCGAACCGTATTTCAGGTCGGGACGCCAGGTGCGCTTCTTTTTGAGGGGGCGGCGCATGGTTATTTCGCTGAGGGGCGCTTCGCGCCGTAGCGGGAGCGGGAGCGGCGACGTTTCTCAATGCCGCTCGTGTCGAGCTTGCCGCGCACGATGGTGTACTGGACACCGATGTCCTTGACGCGTCCGCCGCGAAGCAACACGACCGAATGTTCCTGCAAATTGTGTCCTTCGCCCGGAATGTACGCGGTCACTTCCATGCCGTTGGTGAGGCGCACGCGGGCGATTTTTCGGATGGCGGAGTTCGGCTTTCTCGGGGTCTTCGTGGTCACTTTGGTGCACACCCCGCGCTTGAAAGGCGAGGGGTAGTAGGTCGGGCGATTTTTGAGTGCGTTAAAACCGCGCGCCAAAGCAGGCACGGTCGTCTTCGACGTTCTCGTCTTGCGCCCTTTCTTTGAGAGCTGGTTGATGGTGGCCATTTGAAAAAGAAGACCCGCAGAGGGTCAGCGATACTGTAAAGGAATAACGCGTAGAATGCAACTACTCTGTTGGTGGTTCGTCGATCGGTTCGCGGTAGGGATCGGTCGAGTAGGGTTTGGCGGGGGCGGCGGGACGAAATGGCGGGGGTGGTGCGGGACGTTTGATGCTCTGAATAGCGTTTGGCGCGAGTGCACCGGGAAGATTTGCCGGCGGCAGCGCGGATGGGCGGGGAGCGATATTTGAAATACGTTCTTTCTTTTCTTCTCCCAAAGGAAGCATTTGAAGCGGAGGCGACGTAATGTCGGAGGTGGCTTTCGGTTGCGGCATCGCCATTTTTGGCGGCAAGGGCGCGCCGATGGAGGAAACGGGCGCTCGCGCCGATGGAGAAGGAACGTAGCTCGGGACGCTCGCTCGCGGCGCCGCGGATCTCTCTTCCTGCGCCCCGCTTCCCGCGTTGCGCATTTCCTTCTGAAGCGGAACGAAGATTTCCTGATTGACATCGGTCATGATATTTCTCACGACATCTTCCGAGAGCGTCGCATCACTCTTCAGTGAAGCGGCAAACTCGTCCGGATTCTCGATACCCATAAGAAGCAGCATGATCTCGCGCTCAAGCACGCCGCCCTGGTCGATATGGAGACTGTATTTCCTCATTAGGTTCTTCGCGACTATCGAGTATTTCCCTTGCGAGAGATAGTTTCGAATGGGCGGCGGCAAGGTCTGCATCACTTCTTTGATGCTTTCTTCAAACGTCGGTTCTCGTTGTTGGTCCATAGCCTAGTGTCCCGCTTCGGGTTTATTTTCTTCTTTCGGCTTTTCTTCTCCCTCTCCCCCTTTCTTTTTTTCCGCCTGCTCAGCCTCATTCATTTTTTTCAGCAGTGCGATCACCTTATCATTATCGCCCTTCTCTTTTAGGGAAGCTTTTATCTTTCGCGCAGCCGCTCCCGATGCGGGGCCATTGATGACAAAGCCAATCAGATTAGGATTTTCAAGCCCCTCCGCATACGCTTTCTTATTTTCCTTTATGCTTGCGGTCATACGGTCGTTCGGGGCTTTCTCCGCTTCAATCTTTTCTTTTTCGGCCTTTATCTCTGTATCTTTCGTCTGCTTGAGGGTCTCGGCCGCTGTAGCGAGTGCAGCGGTCGTTGTGGCGAGCCTTTGCTCGCTTTCCCCAAGCTTTTGTTGAGCTGCCTTCAGGTCATTCGTAGCCTTAGGATCAAATACACCTTTGTTCCTATTATCGCTGTCTACCTTGGTGAGACGTTCAACTTCCGCCTTGTCCTGTTTGACGCGCTCGCGAGTATCCTTTTCTTCTTGTACGACTTTCTCATGCGCCGTCTTCACTTCATTGTGTGCCCCAACCGCTGCTTCATGTGCTTTGTTCGCTATATCAATACGCTCTTGTTCCTTAGTATTTGGTCTGAGTGCCTCCTTATGTGCCTCCTCGATAGCTTTTGCGGCTTTCTCCTGCTCTTCTATAGAGCGTTTGCGTGCACCGGCGAAGCCGCCTTTCGCCGCTTCGCCGGCTGCGATTCCGCCGAAGGGCAGATTCTTGAACGCCTTCGAGGAGCGCACGTCATACGACGCGGTCGCCGCAGACCCGAGCGCGCGGCTCGTGACGCGCCCTGTTGCGGCATCAATTCGGTTGAAGGTCTGGCTTTGCAGCGCGCGGCGTCTTAGGTAATAGGCGCCGCGCCCGACGGTCCTGTTCGCACCCCACGCCGCGACGCCGAACGTGGCGGCACCGGCGGTTTTTGTTGCCCAACCGGCGCCCGAGGCCGACATTTTCTTGGCGGAAATAACGACTGCGAGAAGCAGACCCATCGCGACGATGAAAGAGAGCATCACACTCCCAAAACCGGTAAGGTTTGCGTTGTTGATGTAGCCGGTCCATGCATTGGCACCGCTTGAACTGCCGGGCGGGCTGAAACCGGTGAGGAAACTTGCATCGGTGATGACCTTCAGAGCGATGTAAAGCAGGAGAAGCAGTACCGGCGCAGTGATAGTCTGCTCAAAGAGCATTCCCCACCATTGCTTCGCCATTCCGGTCAGCTTCGGTACCGCAAGGCCGGCGAAACCGATGGGCGCGACAATGATGAGGAGGATGAGAATGACGAAACGCGTGATAAGCACGAATGCGAGCGAGAACATCACGAACGCCGCAACCATAAAGAGGATTATGCCCATAAAGCCGATAATCCAGCTATTGCTTCCTGAGAGATCGGCGGGATGATTAAGTGGGGAGCCGTAAATACTCTGGAATCCCAATTGCGACATTATTTTGTTGGAGATACCCTCATTCGATATGTTCGCCGAGGTAAAATTTGGAGCCGTCGGAGGGGAACCGCCGTTTATTTGCGTATAGAATTCGGTTGCGAAAAGGTTCCCGGTATCAATAATCGCTTCGGATATGAAGAGGGAAAAGTTAAGGAAAACGGCGGCGACAAGCAGCATCGGGAGCATATGTGTTCCGTAACCCAGGCGGTTGGTGTTGAGGATAGTGGAGATGCCGATGGCAAGGAAACCGAAAATGAGGACGATATTGCCGACGTCGCGCAGAACTCTCCAGGCGATACCGACGGCAGAAAGATGGTTCACATACGTTCCCATAGTGACCACCGTATAAAACACGACATTGTCGAGCAAGAGTATTGCAATACCAAGCAACCATGCGAAAAGGCCCATGATCCATGTCATGATGGCCCCGAATCCCGCATTCTTTCCGGGATCGGTAGGTAGTGGGATCGGATTGTTCGCGCCAGCGGTAGTGGTTTGCACGCTCGACGCGGGTGATGTGGCTGTCTGCGCATGTGCGGCGGGTGCGTACGCACCCGCCGCACTCACAATGAGCCCGAGCGTGATGAGGATAGTGGTAAGAGAGCGCGACATATCAAGGGGCGGTTGAGGACGCCGTCGGGGAGGTGCAGGAACTCTTGAGCGTCTGGGCGTTCGCGCTGATGAGATTCATCTGATCGACAAGGGGGTACCCGGTGACGGAAAGTGAAACCGAACCGGTAGAGGATGCAGTGACGCCGGAGGACGCGGCTTGCACTTGCGCATTCGCAACATCGGTTGCCGTCGGCGGCATGGTTTGGAGCGTTTGTATGTCCGCGGTATAGGCGCCTCCCGCTCCAGAGGCGCTGGAAGTCAATTCAGTCTGTACCTTCTGCACCATCGCCTGCGCGGCGGATGCTATGGAAGAAGCTGCCGCGACTTGCGTAAACACCGGATTGATTTCATTTGCCAATGCGGCTTGCGCATCGCTGATGATGGTGGCGTTTTGGCTGCTCGTTCCCGAGGCGGAGCAATAGTTGATAAGATCGTTGACGCTTGCCGATGCGGCAGTCGCCGCAGTGTTGATGGCGGTCCACGCGGCCTGATACTGAGCGACTCTGTTTAGCATATCGGAGCCGGAAAACGGAAGCGATGCGGCGCTTTGCGCTACGCCCGACTGAGTGACGCCCAGATAACCGGGAGTATCTCGATACTGCTGTGCTAGTCCGCCGCCTCCGCCTACGCCAAAAAGGCCACCGGAGTTAGAGCCGCCGAGGATTTGTGTCGCGAAATCCACCGTGTCGAGAGTGGTGGCGATATTGCCCATGATGCTGTTGATTTCGGCGCTCGCATTTCCCATGTTGACCAGTTTGCCGAATGTGGTTCCGAGCGCTGTGTTGAGGGTTGCCTGGATGACCGACCCCGGCGTCTTTATCATGCCCGGTGTGCCGTCACTTCTGGTGCACGGGTCTGTGGGCACACCGACTGAGACACCGCCGCTTGGGAGAGAACCGCACCAGGAAAGGAACCCCTTTCCCCAGTTGAGCTCTGCGAGGCGCGCGGAGGTCGCGCCGACCACCATACTTGAGAGCTCACTCTGCGAAGCTTGGTAGAGCGTATAGGGATTGTTCTGGTTTTGGGTCGTGAGCGCGAACCATGCGCCAACCCCGCCTTGCGAGAAGTCTCCCGCAAGGAAAGCTGTCGGATTCGGCGAGTACTGATCGAGCGTATTTTTATTCTCGGCGAAAAAGCCCGCGAGGCTTGTGTGCTGGAGATAGTTGGTCTGCAACGATGAAGCGATCGCGGAAGCAAACGGCGAATTTGAATTCTGACTGAACTGCGTAAAGAACGCGCGCGCCTGCACGTCTCCGACGTTCTGCAAGTGTCCTTGCAAGTCTTGCACGAACTGCGGCGAGCCGGTGCCGTTTGATTGTCCATCGACAAACGCAATGACGCCTGCGGTCATGGATTTGAGCAATTCCCCCGAGAGAACGAAAGCGAGCGGTTCAAGCACATATTTATCGACATAAAGCGCTGTATTCGCGATAGCGCTCGTTGTTGTTTGAATTGAGGTAATTGTATTTTTAGCGAGATTAAAGCCGTTCTCGATATAGTTTATATAATCGAAAACGGGCAATGTCGCATGCGCTTTTTGCGGCGCGACAAAAAATACCGGGGGTGCGACGAGTAAGATCGTGAGTAGTACTGCGAGCGTTGTAGCGAAAGGACGCGAGTTCATGGTTGTGAAGAGGCGGCGTTCTGGTTCGCCGCGATGTCCGTGATGAGGTTTACAAAGGACGCTCCTGGCGTGCCGGCGGGAAGCGTAATTCCGGCGTCTTTATATGTTGTTCCGATATAGGTAAATGCCGTGTTCAAGGCGAGTACTGCCTGCGGGTACTGTTTGAGCGCGAGAATGGTCGCAAGCGGGTCGGTGTTGGCGCGCGTGAAATCACTCGTAATCTGGCTTATGCGCGCGAGCGCGTTTATGAGCATGAGATCGGTGGTGGAAAGTTCTTCAGGCACCGGAAGGACCGCGAGTCCGGCGGCTATGTCCCGATACGCTTTCGCTATCGATGCGATGTGCGTAAGCGCGCTAGCGTCATTGCCTTCAACCGCATATTTCAAATAATTGATTTCGCTCGTGGTCGCATTGCTGGTGTTCTTCGCAAAGATCGCTCCGGCCGCCGCCGCGAAAGCCTTGAGCGCGTCGGGACCCGAACCGGAGACCGTAAGATCCTGCGCCGATTTGAAATTCGGTGCCGCAGTTACCATCTGCGCAAGCTGGTTCAATGCCTCCTGAGCGATAGTCATCGTGTCCGTCTGGGACAGAGGTGCGCCACCGTTTGCTTGTTTTGCGGAGAGATAGAGCGTGAGAAAATTCTTTGTGAAAGCGGCGGTGATAGTCCCTGCTGCAGGCGGCGGCGGGAGAGAACCGTCTGAAGCGGAAGGGGAGGACGTTGCAGCCGAGATATTAGCAATCGCCGTTGGCACGATGAGGCCTCTGGCAACCGCCTCGCCGTCGGTCATGCCGAGGTGGAAGTAATCGGTGGTTGTGGCATTCACCGGAATTCCGTAGAGCACCTTTTCCCAGTCCGGAAGACCGTCGCCGTTCGAGTCTTTCGTCGCAAGCGCCTGTAGAAGCGCCGTTTCCGTCGACGCTTCGGCGACCGGCGGCGCTCCGACACCCTGCGCGAACACATACGCACCGACAACGAACACTGCCGACAGAAGCGTCGCCCCGACAATCCGCCATGTTCCGGAAATCTTCCCCATAGTATGCAGTACCAGTATACCAGTAGCCCTCCTTTTAAGAGGGGGCCTCTATCAATATATGTGCATTATTCCTTATACTTTTGCCGCGCGCAGGAGTGTAAGCCAGTCGGCAAGAGAAAGGTCTTCAGCACGCGCTTTCTCCGGAATATCACCGGCGGGAAATCCCGCCTCAATGATATTCTTCCGCGCGAATTTTCGCTTGTGTGCGAAACCGGCATGCAGGAGCGTAAAAAACAGAAGCTCGTCTTTACGGGTTACAAAATTCTTTCGCGAAATATCCCGAATCGAGAGCACGGCAGAATCCACTTTCGGCGCGGGCTTGAAAGCGCCGCGAACAACGGTGAATTCGTATGTCGGAACGCCATACACTTTCACCGAGAGCGAGAGAATGCTTTCTTTTTTCGCTCGTGCGATACGCTCGGCGACTTCTTTTTGTACGAGGAGCGTCAAGGAGCGCGGCTGGACATCCGACTCGAGAAACATCCGGAATATTTCTCCGGTGAGGTAGTAGGGAATGTTCGCCACGAGCACATACCCCTTCGGGAGAGTGGCGGTGTCGAACGCGCGTATATCGCCATGCCGGAGATCAAGCCGTTTCTCTGCGATCTCGCGCGCGAGATCGATACGCAATTTTTCAAATAGCTCGCCGTCGGCTTCGATGGCAATCACTTTTCGGGCGCGCTTGAGGAGTTCCTTAGTGAGCATGCCGGTGCCCGGACCGATCTCAAACACCGTATCGTGCGGTGAAAGCTTCGCCGTCATCGCGATGCGTTCCGCAACGCGCTGATGAATCAGGAAATTCTGTCCGAGCGACTTTTTCGCACGTACCATGCCTTACTGTAGCATTTTGCGGTAGAGCGGCAGATATTTCGGAAAATAGTCGCTCATCAGCCCGGTCATCATAGTGTCAACGGGCGCAAAATTATCGGTCAGAATCATGTCCTTCCTAAGGGCGCTGTTTTGTAGCGAGCTCTTGTTTACCAGAGACTTCGACAAAAAATGGGTCGGGTCGATCGTGTCTAGTTTCTTTACCAGCACACCGTAACTCAAGTGGGTATCGCTCTTAACGCCAACTATCGTTATGTTTTGTATCTCGCCCGGGGTATTCCCGAATGAAAAAATGTAGTCGTTCGGGAAGACGTCTCTCATGGTGTTGTATACGCTTCCGAACATTTCCGATTGCGGGCCTTGGAGCGTTCCGATGAAATTGACCGCGAAAATGCCGCCGGGGTTCAGAGTGTTTTTCACGTCCGAGAAGAATTCCTTCGTCATGAGATACCACGGTACGGAGATGAACGAGTTATACGCATCGCCGAACACCAGGTCGTATTTTTTTCCGGTGCTGCGCACCGGAGAAAAATTTAACCGCGCATCCCCTATCACCGTCTTTATGTTATAGCTACCCACATTAAAATACGCGCGACCTACCTTCTCGACCTCAGGATCGATTTCTGAAACGGTTATATTCGAGTGGGGATAATATTTTCGCAAATTAATGGGTAAGGTATACGCGCCGGCGCCGATGACGTAGATATTTTTGAGCGTATCTGACAGAGCTGAAAACGCCGGATAGATGTCGGTGTAGAATTCTTTTGAAGGTTTCTCTGTCTGGACACTATTGGGATCCGCATCAAGGAAAAGTATTCTGTTTCCCCCGTATTGCGGAAACAGGTCGTACTCAACCACGCGCAAATCATAATACGCAGTCTCTTTTTGAAAGAGTATGCTTGAAGGGAGCGGGGGTCTTTTTTCAAAAAAAAAAGTAACCGGGAGAAGCAGGGACAGAATGATGAGGAACGCAAGATGTTGTTTGAAATGAGGGGAGCTTCGCTCAAGATTCTTGAAGGAGAAGAAGTAGAAAAGGAGAAGAAGCGTCGCGGATACCAACGAGATGATGCCGGAACTGCCGATCGCGGATATGAAATAAAATCCCGTTACAAAAACGCCAAAAATGCTCCCGATCGACCAGATGCTCGAAAGTACTCCATATTTTTTTCCTATATTTTTTATATCCCCGACGTACAGTTTAAAAATTATCGGCGAGAGCACCCCTAGTGAGAGCGCCGGCAAAAGAAATAGCATACCGCATATAAGTAGGGACAATACGGGCAAAGAAAACGGTTCGTTTAGGATGAAGCTCACGTTTCTCGAGAGCGGTACGATGAGATACACGGAAAACGCTGCGACTAATAGCGCAAAGGACAAGACTTTCTGCCCATACACTTTGAGATATTTATCAGCTATTTCTCCCCCCACGAGACTTCCTATGGATAGCCCGAGAAGAGTTATCCCAATAACCGAGGTCCAGGTGAAAATCGAGGAGCCGATGATCGGCGCAACGATTCTCGATGAAACTATCTCCACGGTCATGAGCGAGAAGCCCGCTATGAAGATGCTGAGATAGTACTGAATCATGGGATTAACCTGTGAGGATTTTATATAAAGATATCATTCCCTTCCGTTCCGTCATAGGCAACGAGGGAGGGATCGATATCGGAAAGAAAAGAAGAAGGTTCCGCCGCGTAATCGCTGCCGTAGATCTTGCGCACACGGGCAAACGTGAGAAAAAGCCGCGTTTTCGCGCGCGTCATCGCGACGTAAAAAAGTCGCCGCTCTTCCTCCTCGTCGCGGTCGTTTTCAGAGCCCATACCCTGGTGCGGGAATAATCCTTCCTCCATGCCGCTTACGAAAACCGTGTCGAACTCGAGACCTTTTGCCGCATGAACGGTCATGAGCGTCACACCGGTTTTCTCGCCCTGATCCATCTCGTCCTGATCGCTTGCGAGCGCGGCTTCCGCAAGAAACGCAGAGATACTTCCCTTGCCGGACGCGCTGTCGTGGCGCGCGGCGACTGAAGCAAGCTCCTCGATATTTTCGAACCGTTCGCGGTCTTCCTCGCTTCCCTCCTCCAAGAGCGCGCGGCGCAGACCGCTTTTTTCGATAACGAGCTTCACAAACTCTGAAGGTACGAGTGCGTCTGTGGCGCGCGCGAGTTCGGTAACGATATGTTCAAATTGCTCGACTTTCGCGAGCTCTCCGGAACGCAGTTCTGAGCGCTGTCCCGCCGCGAGCTTGCCGAGCGTTACTTTACCGATACCGCGGGGCGGGGCGGCGGCGGCGCGGATTTTATCGACTTCGCGCGTCGTATCCATCGCGAGACGCATCCAGGCAAGCGCATCTTTCACTTCTTTGCGCGCAAAAAAGCGCGTGCCGAGAAGTTTGTACGGCACTCCGGCTTTCAAAAGACCTTCCTCGAGTGCGCGCGATTGGAAGTTCGTACGGAAAAGTATCGCGATTTCTTCGGCCGCGGTACCGCTTCGCAAGAGTTCCCGTATTTTTTCCGCGATCCAGCGCGCTTCCTCTTCGGCGCCAAGCGCACTGTGTATGACAATCGGTTCGCCCGAAGCATTCTCGGTCGTCGAGTATTTTTTCTTGCGATTTTTGTTCTTCTCTATGACCGCATTCGCCGCGTCGACTAAGTTTTTCGTCGAACGGTAATTGTGTTCAAGAATAATCGTCTGCGCCTCGGGATACGCTGTATCAAACTCCAGCAAATTCTCGATCGTCGCTCCGCGCCACGTGTAAATGGTCTGATCGATATCGCCAACGACGAAGAGATTCCGGTGCCTCTGCGCGAGCAGGTCTGCGAGGCGGCCTTGGAGCGCGTTCGTATCCTGGTACTCGTCGATGTGGATATAGCGCCAGCGGTTCTGCGCGCGTTCGCGAATGTCGGCGTGTTCTTCAAGAAGCCGCAACGGTACGGCGATGAGATCGTCAAAGTCGAGCGCCTTCTCCTCTTTGAGCGTTGTCTCATAGCGAAGCCACGCCTCCGCGACAACGCGCGCGCCGAAACTGCCGTGCGCGTGTTTCTCGTAGAACTCACGCGCGTGAACTCCCTCGCCCTTATGGCGCGAGATGCGGCCCAACACTGCGCGCGGGGAGAGCTCTTTTGTCGAGACATCGAGCGCCTTGAGCGCCGCGGCAATCGCCTTCTCAGAATCATCGCGATCGTAGACGCTGAAAAAACGCGGTATGCCGATCGCGGTTCCGTAGGATTCGAGAAGCTCGCGTCCGAGACCGTGGAAAGTCGCTATGAGAGGAACTGCCGCAGTATCTTCTTCCCCGAGCATCGCTCGGACCCGCGCGCGCATCTCCCGCGCGGCTTTATTGGTAAATGTAACAGCGAGTATTTCTTCCGGAGGAACGCCTTCGCGGACGAGATGATAGATGCGCGTCGTGAGTACGCGCGTTTTCCCGCTTCCCGCTCCCGCAAGAACCGATACCGGACCGTCCACAGCGAGAACCGCGCGGCGTTGCGCGTCATTTAATCCTTCCAGGTATTTCACTTGAGCACTGTAGCATTTTGCCGATTTCCACAATCCTTCCGAACCCGGGTTGATTTGGAGGGCAATCTGCGTTAGATTGGCGGTATCTTCTGATACGGAAGTATTCAAGAAATGGCTTATATACGGAGTATGTAAGCCATTTTTGTATGCGCAGACCCGCCGGTAACCCTCGTTTCCCTTATCGATTCAAAACCACAACCTCCCGATTCGCTGCGGACGTGCACGAAACGAGATATATACCGGGTACTTGAACAAGCCGCTCTGCTCATCACAGGATGCGCGGTTGTCGCTCTCTCGATAGCGGTTCTGCCGAATCGCGCGAATGCTTTTTGGCCGTTCTCAAGCGCGGATGCGGCGACGAATACGTTCGTCCCAAGCGCCTCAACGCCCGCGCTCGTCGCGGCGGTAAATACCGATCCGAATATCGGCGCACCGCTTGCGTTTGCGACTTCCGATGGTTCTGCGCTCGTTCCCTACAGCGGCCCGGGCGGTACGATTGCCGATATTTCGAAAGTAGCTCCGCCAGACCGCATTTCTGTGTATGTGGTACGCCCAGGGGATACACTCTCTGAAATTGCCAATATGTTTGGCGTTTCAGTGAATACCATCATATGGGCGAACAATCTCAAAAGCACGCGAGACGTGCACCCCGGCGACATGCTTATCATTTTGCCGGTTTCCGGAATCGAACACATAGTCATGAAGGGCGATACGTTGAAGTCAATCGCCAAAAAGTACACCGCCGATGCGACCGAAATCGCCCAATTCAACGGTCTTGATCCGGAAACACCGCTTGTCGTCGGCTCGAAGATCATAATTCCGGGAGGCGAAGTCTCTACGCCGATGGTATCCAGAACCGGCGGGGGAATACGATTCTCGTCAGGGCGTGTCATCTATGAACCTTATCTTGGCGGTAGCGGTCCGGCCCAACCTGGTTATTATGACAATCCGTTACCGGGCGGCGTTATCACGCAATCCATTCACGGATGGAACGCGGTTGATATCGGTGCCCCGCGCGGTACGCCGATTCATGCGGCCGCCAGCGGGACTGTCATCGTGGCGCGGAGCAACGGCGGCTGGAACGGCGGTTACGGCAATTACGTCGTTATCACTCACGATAACAATACCGAGACACTCTACGCCCACATGACCCACGCGATCGTTTCGCCGGGACAGGCGGTTCTTGGCGGCCAGATCATCGGCTATGTCGGTATGACCGGCATGGCGACCGGTCCGCATCTTCATTTCGAAGTTCGCGGCGCAAAAAATCCATTTGCGCAATGTCCGCTCGGCAGTATCTGTTCCCCGCAATAACTTCGTCTTGAGATGAAAAGCGGCGCGGCGCGTTTGGCGGCGCGGCGCTTTTCATTTATTTATTATTCGAATGAAAACAGCCCGCGCGGACGATACTGCAATGCTTCGTGGACGTATACCGGTAGTA
Source organism: bacterium (assembly GCA_021778295.1). Classification (GTDB taxonomy): domain Bacteria; phylum Patescibacteriota; class Minisyncoccia; order Phycocordibacterales; family Phycocordibacteraceae; genus C7867-001. Next base: position 14,800 of record JAJYCP010000005.1, on the reverse strand, counting down.
CGGACTCCGAGCCGGCGAGATCTGCGATGGTGCGCGCAACGCGCATGGTGCGGTGGTAGCTGCGCGGTGAAAGATGCATCCGCGCTGCGGCATTCGTAAGCGCTTCCTTTGCCGCTGCGCTGAAATTACTTCCCTCATCGAGTTCGCGGCTTGTAAGCGCGGCATTCGTCATTCCCGGTGCGCCACCGCGCTTCTCGGAAAGCTTGCGCGCCGCGATGACGCGTTCCCGCACGAGGGCGGAGGGCTCGCCGCGTGCAAGTTTCGCGAGCGTGTCGTGCGGAACAAGCGGTACTTCGATCCAGAGATCGAGCCGATCGATAATAGGTCGCGAAATGCGGCGCGCCTGTTTGAGCGCAGCGCGCTCGGTCACCCGTGCATCGCCCGAAATGGTGTCCGCAGGATTCATTGCCGCGACGATCATGCAATCGGCCGGGAAAGTAACGGTTGCACGCGCCCGTGAGACGGTAACGATGTGATCCTCGAGCGGCTGCCGCAGCGCCTCGAGCGAACGGGATTCAAATTCGGGGAATTCGTCGAGAAAAAGTACGCCTTTGTGCGCAAGTGTCACCTCGCCTGCCTTTGGGAAAGTACCGCCGCCTACAATGGCCACATGCGACACCGAATGATGCGGCGCGCGAAACGGGGGCCAGTATATCGCTTCACCCTCCCGAAGGAGTCCTGCGGTTGAATGTATGGCAGTCACTTCAAGCACCTCATCGTCGGTAAGCGGCGGAAGAATGCCGGGAAGCGCCCGGGCGAGCATGGTCTTACCGGTGCCCGGCGGACCGTAGAAAACGATATTATGGCGCCCGGTGGCGGCTATTTCGAGCGCACGCTTCGCGCTTTCCTGACCCTTCACATCGCTTAGATCAATGGCGGCCGGCGGCGGTAGCATGCGTCGGTCGCGCACAAGGCGCGGCAGGAGTTTCTCGCCTTTCAAGTGCTGCAAAAGTTCCGCGAGCGATGCGGGCGCATAGACGGCGCTCCCCTCCGCCAGAAGCGCCTCGCGCGCATTCCCCGGCGGAACAAAGACCGTCTTTACGCCACGGCGCTTTGCGGCAAGCACTTGCGGAAGAACGCCGCGCACCGTTTGCAGCGTCCCGTCGAGGGCAAGTTCCCCGATGCAGAGCATCTCCTCCGGAAGCGCCGCAAGGTCGCCTGCCGCAATGAGGTATGCGAGTGCGAGTGCGAGATCATAGTGCGAACCCTCTTTCTTCAGATCGGCAGGCGAAAGCGACAAGACGATGCGCTTATTGTGCTGTTTGGGAGGTTTGTAACCGCAGTGGCGTATCGCCGCGCTTACCCTGTCGCGCGCCTCCTCTACCGCTTTGTCGGCGAGACCTACGATCGAGAAAGCGTGCAGTCCGCGCGTGAGATCGGCTTCTACGCTGACCATTTCCGCTCCCGACCCGACCGGCTGCGCGGCGAGCGTTTTGGCATACCCGTGCCTCGGTACCGTACCGTCGGCGGTAGGATGTGCTTGTTTCGGCGCGCGTTTTGAGGGCGGTGCGGACACAAGTATGTATTATTTATAAATGCGTGACGCAGGTTGTGCTTGCGGCATCGGCCTCAAGGCGAGCCTCCTCTATTTCCTGCGCGCATACTTCGCATTTCCCGTACGTCCCCTTCTCGATTCTTGAAAGAGCCGCGAGAACGCTGTCGTACCGCGCTTCCAGGTCGGCGAGGATGGCCGCACTGTTTTCTCGGTTTAGCAGCGCATCGGCTTGGTCGATAATGTCCGATTCCATACCTGTTTCAGAGGGCGCAAGCTCCCAATCGTTTGGCACCGCCGGGTTCTTGCGTCCGACGCTTCCCATCTCCGTCTCCAGTTTTTCCTTTTCCGCTAAAAGTTTCTGCTTGAAATGTTCTGTCTTCATGTGTTTATGCATTGTGCGCAGATGATAGCAGAGTATCAGTTCTGCGCGCGTGATGTCGCGAGCCGCTGCACTATCTCGGAAAACGCGGCGCCATCGCGCGCGATGATGAGGGTACTCTGATTCCAATAGCCGTAGAGAAGAACGCTCCGTCCCGAAGCGTCGCGGTAGACGCGCACATCGTGGTTGCTCACGACCTCATCTTGGAAACCCGGCTGCGGACTTGAGGTACCCGATGCCGCCGTTTTTTGCTTCGCTGTCGAAGTCGTTGTCGCGGTCGTCGTTGCAGTCGTATGTGCATAAGGAGGAAAGAACGCGGCGAGCGAGCTCGGCATCGTACTCTCCCACGAAAGCATGCCGGCAAACGTATCGCTATAGGAGGCGACGGAAAGTATGAAAAAGGGGCTTTGCGCGCCGTTCACATTTATGATGCCGGTCATGCCGCCCATGGCGTTCACGTTGCGTAGAAGGATATCGGGAGCCGACACGTTGAGTGCGAGAAACACGTTATTGTCCGTGGTCGTTGCGTTTGCGAGGTATAGAAGCCGAACGACACCCTGCACCGGGCGAGTAACCGATTGTTCGATCGCGTTCGCAAGCACGGATCCCGTACCTGAAACTTGTTCGCGTTCGTCGACGAATATCGGCGCTACAACTGCCGGCGCGATGGCGACTGGCGCCGTATTGGCGTGATAGCGCACATAGGCGGCGTACACGCCCGCCGCGCCCGCGACAAGAAGTGCCACGCCGACGGAAACGTAGAGACCGGTATGGGCTGACTTCTGTTCCATCTTCTGGGGAGCGCGCGGTGCCGAATCCTCCTCTGCCGCGAGTACCGTCAGGGTTGAGGCATGGGCTTCTTTCATCCGGTCTGAAAAATCACTTGCGTAGGTTTCAGCCGGATTGGGCTTCGCCGGAGGCGGCGCCGCCACAGGGGGCTCAGGTCGCGGCAACGGTTCCAGCTTTGGCACGGGAGTTTGGGGAGCCGTAGGCGGTGCGGGAGTTTGTGCCGGAGCCGGAATCTCCACGGCCGGTGAGGGGCGAGCGGCGGCTTCGACCGCCGCTGGAGAACTTCCGGCAAACGGGGTGAGATCGGGGACACCTCCCTTCTGAAGGGTCGCCATGTCGCTCTCGAATGTACGGATATACTTCTTCGGCTGTTCCTCCTCGGGAGCGTTATGTGCTACGGATGTATTCGTATCCATTCGTTACTCATAGTAGCGCATCTGGTGCGCCCTGCAGCGAGTTATCCGCGTGATGCGATAGTGAACTTGTGCGGATCGTCGCACAAATCGGTGAACGCATGGGCCGCTTCCTTCAGCTTGCCCGAAGAAGATTTCCCAAAAGAAATGACTTCGACTTGGCATCCTTCATTCATGTCGAGGTATTGGATGAGCGGGATAAAGTCGCCGTCGCCGGTCACAAGAACGACCGTATCGAGTTTTGGCGCAAGCTTGACCGCGTCAATAGCGAGCCCGACGTCCCAGTCGGCTTTCTTCGCGCCGTCGGCGAATATCTGGAGATCTTTCACTTTCGTCTCTATGCCCATCTTGGTGAGCGCTTCGAAGAAGTTTTTCTCCTCGCCGCTTTCGGTTGAAATGACGTAGGCGATGGCACGCACAAGAATACGGCCGCCGACGGCCTCCTCGAGGATTTTACCGAAATTAACCCGCGCTTTATAGAGATGCTTGGCGCTGTGGTAGAGATTCTGAGTATCGATGAATACCCCTACGCGCTGCGCCGGATGTTTGATGACTGCCATAGAAATAAATGCTTATGCAAACGCAAATAATATAAAAAAACTGAATAAAACGCGGCGGAATGCCGCTTCCCTATCTTACCACCTGACCGCACGCACCCCTCGCTCCCGGGTTACTTCTTCAAACCAAGCTTTTTTACGACCGCGCTGTAGCGGCGTTTGTCGTTCGTCTCAAGATAGCGCAAATGCGTTCGGCGATCGGCGACCATCTGGAGAAGGCCGCGACGCGAGTGAAAATCTTTCGGGTTCTTCTTGAGATGCTTGGCGAGTTCGTCGATCTGTTTCGAGAGAAGCGCAACCTGCACATCCGGAGAACCGGTGTCCGTATCATGACGGGCGGTATTCTTTATGACTGCCGCCTTTTTCTTTGTGGTAAGCATGGATTTCACCACCTTACCACGGCTTATTCATATATGCAAGTGTCGCACAATATTGCGTGCGTTATACTGTCCCCATGGAAGCTGAGGCTGCGAAACGGCAATTTCTCGAGTATATCGAGATTGAACGGGGCCGTGCGGTGAAGACTATCGAGAATTATGATCATTATCTTACGCGTTATTTTGCGCAAACGGGCGTTAGGAGGGTCACCGACATTACCGAACAGAATATACGCGAGTTTCGCCAGTGGTTGAACCGCCAACCGGGTACTAGCGGCGGCGGTATGAAACGCCGAACGCAGAATTACTACATGATCGCGCTTCGTGCGTTTCTCAAATTCTTGCGCAAGCGCGAGATCGAATGCATTTCGCCCGAACGCATTGAGCTGGCAAAACTCCCTGAGCGCGAACTCGACCTCATCACGAGCGCCGAGCTTGAGCGCCTCTTGAAGTCCGCGCACGGAACCGAGGAAAGAGATCTGCGCGATACCGCGATACTTGAGATGCTTTTCTCCACCGGACTGCGCGTCTCCGAACTGTGCGCGCTTGATACTGATCTGGATCTTGCGCGGGATTCCTTCTCGGTACGCGGCAAGGGCGAGAAAGTGCGTGTTGTTTTTCTTTCGGATGCCGCTAAAAGCGCCGTTGTTGCATATCTCAAGGCGCGTAAAGATATGGCGGATGCGCTCTTCGTGAATATTCCAACCGGTACCCAGATTCCGTCGCGTCTTACGCCTCGTTCCATTGAACGCATCATCAAACGCGCCGCGACAAAAGCGGGGATTACGAAAAAAGTTACGCCCCATGTACTGCGCCATTCTTTTGCAACCGACCTTCTGAGCAATGGCGCCGATATCCGCTCCGTCCAGCAGCTTCTCGGTCATGCCTCTATCAATACTACCCAGATATACACCCATGTCACCGATACCCATCTGCACGAAATTCATAAGAAATACCACGGGAAAAATCGCACGTAGCACGTACGGAAGGTATACAATACCCGCATGAAAATTGTCTCTTGGAATGTGAACGGGATCCGATCACTCGGGAAAAACGGTTATTGGGAAGCATTTTTAAAAGGGACGAAACCCGATATATTCTGCCTGCAAGAGACCAAGGCGCACCCGGAACAGGTTCCGGATGCCATGCGCGATGGCGCCGGTTTCTCCTCTTTCTTTTCTTCTTCACAGGTCAAAAAAGGCTACAGCGGCGTTGCGATTTATTCAAAAATTGAGCCGCTGTCCGTTATCTATGGCATGGGCATCAGAGAGTTTGATCAGGAGGGGCGGCTCGTTGGTGCGGAATACGAAGATTTTTGGTTGCTGAATGCGTACTTCCCCAACGGGGGGCAGGGCCCCGAACGGCTTGATTACAAAATGCGTTTCTATGACGCTTTTCTCGCATTCGCAGAGAAGCTTCGCGAGAAAAAACCGGTCATATTTTGCGGGGATGTGAATACCGCCCACGAAACGATAGACCTCGCGCGCCCAAAAGAAAATGAGGGGAATACCGGTTTTCTTCCCGAAGAACGTGCGTGGATTGATGAAGTGATGCGTGCCGGTTATATCGATTCATTTCGTCATTTCCATCCCACTCTGGCGCACGCGTATACGTACTGGGACATGAAGACTCACGCACGCGATCGGAATATTGGCTGGCGTATTGATTATTTTTTCATTGCAAGTGAGTTCATGCGGCACCTCAGAAAAGCCGAAATCCACGCTGACATCCATGGCTCAGATCACTGCCCTCTTTCGATAACGCTCGCACTATAAAGGACACTGTCCACAGCATGTCCTTTACATTGTCTTTTATAAGTATATCTTTGTAGGAGGGCAGGAAGTTCTTTGTTGTTCTGTCCGTTATCAGCGCGCCTATCGAGACACCTGCTTACGCCGCGGCGATCCGCATCAATGACTGCGCACGGTGTTCCACGTGAAAGCGCTGGTGTTAAAAAACCGCCCTTACTCTCTGGTTGGATACCTATCATTTACGCCCCCGCTCCTTTTTATCCAACCGCTTAGGGCGGTTTTTTGTTTTCAATGTTCCACGTGGAACAATTTTACTTGGATCGGCCAGAATGCCCCGACTGCTTTGCAGCGGGGATGGGACGGGCGACTTGTTTTACGCGCAATTAACAAACGTGGTGTTTCTCCATTATTTGCTTTATTTCCTCATCTTCTGCCGCTTCACGACGCTTTTTACCTGCCTCACCCAGCTCCCGGAGAGTATCCTCAGGCATAGATAGAAGCTCTTTTGTACGCTTATCGATATATTCTTCTGTATTCATATCCGGATTATCCAATACTTCCTCAAGGAGAGCGTGAAGTACATAACCTATTTTTGGCCCCGGTTTCTCGTTGAATAGGTCCATTATGCGTTTTCCATCCGTTTTGAGCATAGATACTGAAATCGGATCACGAAGCGCTTGTTCAACCATGGCTTTATATTTTCTGAATCGGAACGGTTGTTCTTTCGGTCTTCCCGTACCGATACGGTCACAGATACGAAGGTTTAAAAGGTCCCATATGTTCTCTTCTCCAACGTTCTTTATCATCCTTCGAACTGCAGAAAGTGTTATTTGTTCTGGATCCGAAAAAAACATGTGCCAGCGCACAAGTTTTACGACCTTTTCAATTGTTTCGCGTGAAAAGTGCAAATCCTCAAGTATTTTCTTTGTTACACGTGAACCAACAACCTCGTGTCCATGGAATGTCCAGTCATTCTTCTCATCAGACCATCGACGCGTTTCTGGTTTTGATATATCGTGGAAAAGTCCGGCGAGTCGTATATCAAAGTTCCAGTTTTTGTCTGCAGCGTGCTGCATCGTTCGCATAAGATGCCCAAAAACGTCATAACTATGCGCCTGGTTCTGATCAACGCCAATACCGCGCATGATATCCGGTGCTATAAACACAAGAATACCGAGTTGCTGCGCGAGAACGAGGGCATTCATCGGTTGATTTGAATTGAGTATTCTTACAAGCTCATCCCGAACTCTTTCACGTGAAACGTTGCTTAAATGCTTGTTATTTTCGCTTATTGCAGCAGCAGTATCGCCATCTATTCCGAATCCAAGTTCGGCAACAAAACGAACTGCGCGAAGCATTCGTAGCGCATCTTCGTTAAAACGCTCAGACGGAGCGCCGACAGTCCGTACTATTTTGTCCTTTATGTCCTTTTGACCGTCATAGGGATCGACTATATGTCCTTTAGAATCATCGAGTGCGATGGCATTGATGGTGAAATCCCGCCGCGCGAGATCCTCAAGGAGGGAAGTGCCGAATTCAACTTTGTCCGGCCGGCGCTTGTCGGAATACCCGGACTCGGTGCGGTAGGGAGTCACTTCCACGATAGCGAGGCGCGGATCCTCTGAACCGGTCTTCACCCCGACCGTCCCGTAGTCGTTTTCGTAGAAAGAGTCCGGGAATACGGCCTGGATCTGCTCTGGTGTGGCATTGGTGGTGATATCCCAGTCCTTCGGTTCCTTGCCGATAATGAGGTCGCGGACGCATCCGCCGACAAGATATGCTTCAAAACCTTTCTCGCGAAGAGTCGCTTCTACCGATAGAACCTCTTTCGGAATATTTTGAATGAGAGAGCGCATGGCGTGATACTACCACGTGTCGTAAACTCGTATGAAGCCTGGAACTCGCTCACTTGGTATAGTATGCAGACACGCCCTCGTGGTGAAATGGATATCACATCTGACTTCGGATCAGACGTTCCGGGTTCGAATCCTGGCGAGGGCACTGGAAATGAAAATGGAGGACATGGTAGTATTCCGTCTGAAGCGGGTATGGTTCAATGGTAGAACATCTGGTTGCCAATCAGATGATGGGAGTTCGATTCTCCCTACCCGCACCGAGACATGCGTGCGCTAAACTACTTAGTACTACAGTTTCCATATGAAAATGGCTAAAATTAGCCATTTTTGCATGTCTTTTCATTATGTGTCTAAAAGTGGATAAACATGTTCATAGTGGGGATAAAGGACACATGTCTGTGATGAGAAAAATTATTAATCCTAGAGTATACTCAGTAAATGAGCCGTATTTCTAAAGGCCGTGGACATTTCAATTAAAAGTCGGAAAGAGATTGGTGCTTTGGGGGAACGGGTTGCCGCGGAATACTTGCGGCGGCATGGATTTAAAATAGTTGATCGTAATGTCGCTCGTAAAACAGGAGAGCTCGACCTTATTGCTGAGAAAACCGGCACCGTGCATGTTGTCGAGGTAAAAACCGTTCTTGCTGACGAATTCCCTGACGAAAAAAACACACAGGACGAATACGGACCATCGCTTAATCTTCATGAGGCAAAGATACGGAGGCTTGCGCGAACGGGAGAATGGTATGTGCTTGAAAAAGGATGGGAAGGGGACTGGCAAATAGACGGGTGTCTCGTGTGGCTGCGGCGCAGAGACGGCAAGGCGCTGGTCTGCTATCTGCCGCAGATAGTCTAAAACTGTTAGAATGGTCGCTCACGGGCCGGAGTATGCCGGTAGTACACTTGCTTTGGGAGCAAGCAGACCGAGTTCAATTCTCGGCGGCCCGACTGAAAGAAATGAGGAGGGGCGAGAATGCGAAGCATTCGCCCGAGAATTGAAAGGCGGAGCCATGGGTGAGCCATGCGAACCCGGCGAGCCGGGGTCGAGAGCGCTTAACGAAATGCGAGTGCACGGAGCATTTCGGTTAGTGACTCGTGACCAATTCTCGGCGGCCCGACTGAAAGAAAAGAAATGGGGAGAGACGACCCTCCCCATCTCCCCCGCTCGCGTATGCGGCGGAAAGAGGCTTACGGAGCGCGACGGCGCGAGTACGAGCCGCTTTTTGAGCACAAAAAGACGGCGTACTCCTTTCTGTCGCATACGCGAGCGGGGGTTTGAGATGGGTTTTAGGGCAAAGCAGCAGTTAACACTGACTCGAGCGGAGGCATCTGCGGCGCGAAATTTGCGATAGCGGTCGAGGTCGATTCCGCAAGCAAGAGATCGAGCGCTTGTCCGGTCTCGCTTGCATACTCGGCACGGATATAGGAAGCGGTTATCGCGCTTAAGGAACGGGTAGCGGTTGCGCCTTGTACCGTGCTTGTGGTGATGGTGCCGACGAGCGTGCCGGCGGCATTAGAGACGCCGCCGCCCGAGGAGCCTTCTTGCGCCGCCGCGGAACCTCCAAGCGCAAGCACATCAATGGTGTTCGTGCCGAAGGTGAATACATTTTTTACCGAACCGAAAACAACCGTCGGAAAGAGGTCGTGCTGCACTTGGCTTAGGTCAAGGAATTGCGCGCCATAGGAGGCGATAACGACCGGGGTGCCGGATGCCGGCGGGGCAGTGGCAAGCGGTACAAAAGAGAACGGATCGGGGAGCGGATCGGCGGTAACGCTCGTGTCCACAGCGAGGAGGGCAAAATCGTACTCGCCTGTGCCGCTTGGGGCCGTTTCGGTGAGCACTCCCGTGTTGGCACGCACCCAGGCGCTTGAAATAAAGACAAGTTTTGCGCTATAGCGGCTCACTGCGGGACTTCCGGAACGTATGGTGCAAGAAACGCCGCGATTGAAGAGAAGGAAATACTGCGCAATATGCGCATTGGTAAGGATGATGCCTTTGGGACTGATGAAAACGCCACTGCCCGAAATGGAATGCAGGCCGCTTCCGGCGGGAGCGTAACAGATGATGTTTACGAGTGCAGCACGCAATGCCACTGCGGAAGCATCAAATTCCGCATTCCCGGATGAGGGGAGTGGGGCTGGAGTGGAAACCGGCTTCGCCGCGGGCGGTGTAGACGTCGACAAAGGCGCGGGGGGTGCGGTAAACGCGGGTGCGGGCGAGGCGGCAGGTTTTTTTTGAGCGGGAACAGGAGCCGCTTGCTCCGAACGAGTTGTCGTCGCGCTCTTGCTCGAATCGAGACTTGTGGAGGCGACAGAGCCGGGCAATACGGAAAGCGTTGAAGGAGTAGCAGGGATAGCCGTCGCGGGAACATGCGAAACAGCCGTATGGCCCGAGAAGGCGACGATAAAAGCTCCGAGGATGAGCGCCGCAACGATGCTGAAATAGTGCGCGAAGCGCGACATATGACTACGCTAACCTAAAAATGGTATTCTCGCATTAGGCGGGATTAGTTTAATGGCAGAACGTCAGTTTTCCAAACTGAGAGCAGGAGTTCGATTCTCCTATCCCGCACAATTTAGAACCTGGTGAGAAATTGTGCGGGATAGCAGGCCTGGGAGGCCTGCGTGGGAGAATCGAAAACCTTGTGAGCATATTTTGCGATTTCCTGAAGCAAAATATCCATAAGGTGTACTGAAGCTGTAAGCTTCGATAAGCGTACTCGCGGTCTCCTATCCCGCACTCGAGTGAGTAGTAAGATAAGAATAGAGGCTAGGCAACCCGCACCTCTTTGTGCTCCAAAAGCGAATTCCGCAAAGGATGCGTGTGTATGCCGCATTCGCCGCAGGCGTCCGCCGTTCCTTTCCACCTTCCCGCGCGCTCACTTTCAGATTCATCCTCTTCGGGGAAAGAACAGAGGCTACATCCCAGACTCCTGTAACCCTCTTTGTATTTCGGATTTACCGGAACTTCATTGAGTGCGAGATATCTCCAGATGTCCAATTCCGTGAACTCGAGTATCGGATTGATTTTTGTGAGTCCGTTTTTTTCTTCTACCGGATTGAAATTGGCTCTTGTGATGCCTTCCGTTTTTCTCACTCCGGAAATCCAGGCATCATAATCTTTGAGAGCCTCTCTCGTCTTTTCAACCTTCGGCTCCCCGCAGCATTTCTTGCCTTGCACCTGCTCGAATATATGCGGCGTGTAATTCAACTCATATTTACGGACCATTTCTTCCGCAAATGCATACGTTTCCGGGAACTCGGTGTTGGCGAGGATCGAGAATACAGGAATATCGGGTTTCACCGACAAGGCGAGGTGGAGTGTCACCATCGAATCCTTGCCGAAAGAAGATCCGAGAATAATTTTCGGATAGATAGCGATCGACTCGCGTATCAATTTTTTTGCATCCTCTACTTTCTGAATATAGTTCATGATTCTGATTGTAGCGTGGCATTGATAGTTCAACAAATGCGGCGCTTTAAAGAGAAAACCGTAGCACCCGAGGGTACTACGGTTTTCTCTTTAAAAGACTGTCGGCAGTTTTTACTGCCAAATGAGCGTTGGTTTTAGTGGCTTATTTCACCGCGTCCTTGAGCGCTTTGGCCGGGCGGAACTTTGCCGTACGCGAAGCCGCGATGTGAATCGTCTCACCGGTGCGGGGATTACGGCCCTCGCGCGCCTGGCGCGCTTTCGTTGCAAAGATACCAAGTCCCGCGATAGAAACCTCGTCACCCGATTTGAGGCCGGAAACAATCGAGTCTATGACCGTCTCAACGGCGCGTTCGGCGTCGGCTTTCGTGGAGCCGAGAACGCCATGCACCTTGTCGACAATATCTGCTTTGTTCATGAGTATCTGCTAACTGGTAACCCCGCGGCACGATGTATAGGCGGGTATGCGGGAAAGTATAGGAAATGCGCCACATTATGCAAGAGGCCTTTACAGGAGCTCGTGGATAGTGCGCAATAACGTTAGCGGGCGAATTCTACGACTCGATTCTCGCGGATGATGTTCACCTTGATCTCACCCGGGTATTTCAACTCAGCCTGTATGCGCGTCGCTATGTCGCGCGCGAGCGCGTGCATCGCGAGATCGGACACTTTGCCGGGATTTACAAAGACCCGCAGTTCGCGACCTGCCGAAATGGCATAGACTTTCTCGACGCCCTCGAATGCGCCGGCGAGACGCTCGAGATCGCTGAGGCGTTCGAGATAGCGATCGACCGTATCGCGGCGGGCGCCCGGGCGGCTACCTGAAATGGCATCCGCCACCTGCACGATGATTGCTTCGGGCGTCTCATACGGGTACTCCTCATGATGCGATTGCATCGCCTGGATGACGCGCTTATCGACGCCGAATTTCTCCAGGATTCTGCGCCCGATCTCGACATGCGTACCCTGGACCTCATGATCGACCGCTTTGCCGATGTCATGCAAGAGGGCTCCCGTGCGCGCGACGGAAGCGTCAACGCCGAGCTCCGTGGCAAGCATACCGGCGATATGCGCCATTTCGATAGAGTGCTGCAGCACATTCTGTCCGTAGCTCGTCCTGAAATGGAGACGCCCCAGGAGCGCGATAAGTTTTGGATCAAGCCCTATGACGCCGCTTTCAAAGGCCGCAGCTTCGCCTTTCTGCTTCATGATATCCGCAACCTCGACACGCGTTTTCTCTACCGTCTCCTCTATCTTGGCGGGCTGGATACGGCCGTCGGCTATGAGTTTTTCAAGCGCAATCTTTGCGATTGCTCTGCGCAGCGGGTCGAAAGACGAAAGCGCTATCCGATCCGGTGCGTCATCGATGAGAACGTCAACGCCGGTCGCGCGCTCAAAAGCTTTGATATTGCGGCCTTCTTTCCCGATTATTTTTCCCTTTACTTCCTCGGAAGGAAGCATGACGGAGAGCGACATAACCTCGGCATTAACCGCATTCCCGAGGCGATGAATGGAGGTTATGAGGATGGCGCGCGCCTTATCCTCGAGACGTTCGCGGCCGTTTGCGGCGAGTTTCTGGAGCCGCAAGAGGATAGCCTCCTCGTGGGTGCGTTCGATTTCAGAAAAAAGTTCTTCGCGTGCGGCTGTCTCTGAAAGATGCGCGATCTTTGCGAGCTCTTTGGAACGCTCCGCGACGAGATTCTCCGCTTCGCTCTTCGTGCGCGCCACCGCCTGCTCGCGCGCGCGCACTTCATTTTCCTTATCATCAAGATCACGCTGTCGGGAGTCGAGGAATTCTTCGCGCGCGGCAAGACGATCTTCCCGTAACGCGACTTTTTCTTCGCGCTCTTCGATAGGCGCAAGACGCTCCGTTTCGATAACGGCTCCGCGGTATTCCGCGTCGGCCAGTATCTTCGTTGCCTGCTCTTTTGCCTGCAACAGTTTCTGTTTGATATCGAGTTCAACCGAGCCGCGTTGTGCAAGACCGATGAGGACGCGCAGCACGTAGCCGAGCGCAACGCCGCCCACGCCCGAGAGCGCAAGCAATAGCAGTACGATGTTGAATGACATAACCCGTTCAATTATCCCCAATTCATGGGGGCAAGATTCTAAAAAGGGTGTGCGGTCGGGCAGCGGGTGAGGTCGGGCAGCGAAACGGTGTTCCTGGACTCTAGCATGAAAAACAGCGCGGCGCTTTGCGCCGCGCTGTTTTTCATGCTCTTAATTTTTAACTACTTGTACACCTGGTCGACAAGACCGTACTTCTTCGCCTCCTCCGCGGTCATGAAGAAATCGCGTTCCACGTCCTTCTCGATTTTCTCAAGCGACTGACCGGTATTTTTTGCGAGAATTTTATTCAACCGTTCGCGGAGTTTTATTATCTGTTTTGCAGTGATTTCGATATCAGTCGCCTGTCCTTCGGCGCCGCCGTGCGGCTGGTGGATCATGATCTCGGCATTCGGGAGGGCGAACCGTTTTCCTTTCTCTCCTGCAGAAAGAAGAATGGCCGCGCCCGAAGCCGCCATGCCGACGCATACGGTGGAGACCGCCGGCTTTACATGATTCATCGTGTCGACCATCGCTAAAGTTGCGGTGACTGAGCCGCCAGGCGAGTTTATATAGAGCGAAATGTCTTTTTTTGGATCTTCAGCCTCGAGGAAAAGCAGCTGCGCAATCACCAGATTCGCCGTGTCATCGTCTATCGGCCCCCCGAGAAAGACGATGCGTTCCTTGAGAAGACGTGAGTAGATATCGTACGCGCGCTCGCCGAACTGGCTCTTTTCTACGACCATCGGCACGAGCATCGAAGCATGCGGTTGGGTGTATTTATACATAGAAGTACATCTTAATTAAGGCGTCGTGGACGATACGGGAAATGAACGCTCCTGCGCAATCCGCTGTCCCCACGCATAGAAGGCTCCGATAATGACCATGAGCACGATGAGCACGATGGAAATGACCGCTCCCCAGGACTGTGCTTTGGGAGATGGGACGCCGATCGGAAGAGTTTTTTCATCGTCCATACTCATTTTTTATTTTTATCGTCGTACATTTTCCGCGACCGCAGGTATGCGGCCTCGGCGAAAGAACGGCCTTCAAAATCGCCGACCGCAACTTCTTTCTTTTGAATTTGCTTATATGTTGCGAAGAAGTGCGCTATTTCCTTGAGTACGTGCTGATTCGCGTCTCGTATATCTTTCACTTCCGCGTAGCGCGGATCGCCCGAGGCGACGGCGATGATTTTTTCGTCCGCGTCGCCGCCATCCACCATGTGCATGATGCCGATAGGCCGCGCAGGAGCGAGAATGCCGATCGCAAGCGGGTGCGTGGTGAGCAGTACGACATCAAGTGCATCGCCATCGTCCCAGAGCGTCTGCGGTATGAAACCGTAGTCAAAAGGGTAGTCCTGCGCGCTGTGCATGACCCGGTCGAGTTTGATAATGCCGGTCTTTTTATCAATCTCGTATTTATTGTGCGATCCTTTTGGGATCTCAATGATGACATTCATCTCTTCTTTCGTACCGGGATCTATATCGTGCCACAAGTTCATATGAGCCGAGTATACCTTATAAATGCGTTGGAACCCATTTCAAACCCCCGTTTCCCCGCGAGGGGTATGCGGCAGTAAGAGGCTTACGGAGCGCGCGACCACACGTTTCTTACGAGCGGAGCGAGTTAGAAACGTGGAAGTACTCTCTGTGGTAACGGCGCGAGTACGAGCCGCTTTTTCAGCAGAAAAAGACGGCGTACTCC